>NZ_CAXQBR010000019.1 GCF_964222135.1 Euzebya sp. | reverse complement strand
GCGTAGATGCCGCCGCCGATGAAGGCGATGCCGATGGCGGCGAGGACGACGCCGAGGATGCGGATGCGGGACGCGATCATGACGGTGGACCTCCTCGTAAGGTCCCAGGTCTCCGGTCTGGTGTGGGGTTGGTGGTGTGTGGTGGAGACACCATCAGCATCCTCACCCGGCGGGTCTGTCGACAGGCCAGCGGACCCCCCACCCGCGGGACCCTGGACCCGCCCCAGGACGGACCACACGACCCGGGCCACACGACCCGGGACCCGGTCCCCCCAGAGGTCAGATCCGGCCGTACACCGCGATGATCACCCCCGTCGTCGTGGTGATCGACCGCTGCAGGCGGAGGTCCCGGCGGACCGTCCCGGTGAACAGCCGCCGCCCCGACCCGAGGACGATCGGGTGGATCGACAGGATGTGGGTGTCGACGAGCCCGGCGGCCTCCAGGGCGGTGACCAGCTCGATGCTGCCGAGGACGGTGAGGTCGCCGACCTCGTCGCCCAGCGCCGCCACGGACGACGTCGCCTCGCCGGCCAGCAGGGTCGAGTTGGGGTAGCCGAGCGCGGTCCTGGCCGACCGGGACACGACCAGCTTCGGGGCGGCGACCAGCACGTCGGTGAAGGGGTTCGGCTCCGGCGTCGTCGTCCAGAACCCGAGCAGGTCCTCATACGTCCTGCGGCCGAGCAGGAGCGGGCCGCCACGCGCCATCCCCTCCCCCGCGAACGCCATCGACACCTCGTCGGCGTACCCGGCCGCCCAGCCGCCGTGGGCGAACCCGCCTCGTCGGTCCTCGTCGGGACGGCCGGGGGCCTGGACGACCCCGTCCAGGGTCGTGCTGAGGAACGTGGTGATGGTCGGCATGGGGTGTGCTCCGGGTCGTGGATCTGCTCGGACACCCCCATGACGGACAAGCAGCCCGCCGATCGACAGCGCACTAGGATCTGCCCGTCCTGGAGGAGGACCCATGCGCTACACGTTGCTGCTCCACTACCCCGAGATGACCCCCGAGGAGCTCGGCCCGGAGATGCAGGCCGAGGGCGAGCGCCTGTTCGAGGCGTACGCCGCTGCGCTCGAGCAGGCGGGGGTGCTCCTGGCCGCCGAGGTGCTGGCCCAGTCGTCCGCCACGACCACCGTCATGCGCCGCGACGAGCGGCTGCTGGTCCAGGACGGCCCGCACGCCGCCACCAAGGAGCAGCTCGCCGGCACGTTCCTCATCGACGTGGTGGACGCCGACGAGGCCATCCGCTGGGCGGGCGACGCGCCGCTGATCGACCACGGCTGGATCGAGGTCCGCCCGGGGATGGTCCACTTCACCGGCGGCGCGTGGGTGCCGAACGCCTGACTACGTGGCCGGAGGGGACCGGGGACGTGCGGCGCGGGAGGCTGCCGAGGGTGCCGCCCGCCTGTCCTACGGCCGCCTGGTCGCGCTGCTCGCCGGGTCGACCGGCGACCTCGCCCTGGCCGAGGACGCCCTGTCGGAGGCCTTCGGCAGCGCCCTGCGCACCTGGCCGCGGTCGGGGGTGCCGGACAACCCCGACGGGTGGCTGCTGACGGCTGCCCGGAACCGGATCCGGGACGTGTGGCGGTCGTCGGCGCACCGGACGGCGGCGGATCTGGAGGAGGCCGACCACGTCGCCGCCGTCGACCCGTTCGCCGACCTCGACCCCGACGCCATCGGCGACCGTCGCGTGGCGCTGCTCTTCGCCTGCTCGCACCCCGACGTCGACGTCGGCGCGCGCACGCCCCTGATGTTGCAGGTCGTCCTCGGGTTCGAGGCCGCTGACATCGCACGTGCCTACGCGGTGCCCAGCGCCACGATGGCCCAGCGGCTGGTGCGGGCGAAGGCCAGGATCCGCGCCCGCGGGGTGCCCTTCGAGGTGCCCGGTCCCGGACAGCTGGCGGACCGGGTGCCGGCGGTGCTGGAGGCGCTCCACGGCTGCTACGCCCTGACCTGGCACGGTGCCGCCGGGGACGCGGTCCACACCTCGGTGGCGGCGGAGGCCCGACGCCTCGCCGTGGCCACCGCCGAGCTGCTGGACGACGACCCGGAGGCATGGGGCCTCGCGGCGTCGATCACCTTCGGGGTGGCGCGGGCCGGCGGCCGTGCGGTCGGGTGGTACGTGCCGCTCGACGAGCAGGATCCCGATCGGTGGGACGCCGCGCTGATCGCGGAGGCGGAGGGGTACCTCCGACGTGCGTCTGCGCTCGGCCGCACCGGTCGGTTCCAGCTCGAGGCCGCCATCGAGGCCGTCCACGCCTCCCGCATCCGGAGCGACCGGATCGACTGGGCGGCGCTGGGCACCCTCCACCTGGCCCTGGTCCACCTCGCCCCGACGCTGGGCAGCCGGGTCGCGCTGGCGGCCGTGCTGGGCAGCACCGACGGGCCCAACGTCGGCCTCGCCGCCATCGACGCGCTGGGATCGGCCGCCGACGAGTTCCAGCCCGCCTGGGCGACCCGGGCGCACCTGCTCGTGGCGGCGGGTGACCACCGGGCGGCCCGCCAGGCCTACGACCGGGCCATCGCCCTGTCGGACGACGGCGCGGTGATCGCGTGGCTCCGCGCCCGACGGGATGCGGTCGGCTGATCGACGTCTCTCGGCTGTCGATCGGGTGTCGCCTCGATCGTCATGGGGGTGACGACCGGCTCCACCGACGTGAAGGTCCAGCCATGTCCCCCCTCGCCATCCTCGCCGCGGTGCTGCTCGGGGCCGCCGGGTGGGAGGGCGCTGCCGGCGGCGCCCTCGCGGGCCTGGGCCTCGCCATCCTGCCCGCGCTGATACTCGTCGGGTCCGTCGTGTGGGAGGGCGTCCCGGTGCGCACCGCCGTGCTGCACGCCGGCGACTGGACCGTCAAGCTGCCCGTCGCATGCGCGGTGGTGGGCGCGCTCAGCTGAATCGGTCGCCCGTGACCTTCGCGGTGGTGTTCGGCGCGCCATCCGGGCGATGATCAGGGACGCCCCCAGAAGTCGTCGACCTCGTACTGGTTGCGGCTGTGGTACCAGCTCTCGGCGATCCGCCCGTCGACCATGCGGACGACGTGGGCGAGGTTGTTCTCGAGCTGCGCGCCCTCGCGGGTGGCGGTGTAGGTCGTGAGCACGACCCCCCACTCGTCGTCGGCGAAGACGCGGTGCACGGTCAGTGACAGCGTGCCGCCGGTCCGCTCGGCGGCCGTGCCGAGGAAGCCGAGCACCTCCTCCGGGCCCTTGTAGGTCCCGCTGTTCGTGCTGCGCCCCGGGACGTGCCAGACCACGTCCGGGGTCATGCCCGCGACGATCCCGTCCACGTCGCCGGCGGCCGCCGCGTCGTACAACCGCCGCAGGGCGGTGGCGTTCGGGTGCTCCATCTGCCTCACCTCCATCTCGTCGGATCACCGGGTCGGATCCGTTCGACATCAAAATGACTTGCTGTCCTTTCGATGTCAAACAGTTTCTTGATAGGGTCCCCGACATGGGTGGTGAGGACCGTGGGTGGTGAGGGGCGTGGGTGGTGAGGACGTAGTGGCTGCGATGGTGGAGGAGTGGCGTCGGGAGCGTCCCGACCTCGACCCCACGCCGATGGCGCTGTTCGGGCTGCTGACCCGCGCGGACGTGCTGGCCGGCAAGCGGATCGCCGCCGGGTTGGCGACGGCCGGGGTCAACCGGGGGGAGTTCGACGTCCTGGCGACGCTGCGTCGCGCCGGGACCCCCTACGCGCGGGCGGCTGGCGCGCTCGCCCAGTCCCTGCTGCTCTCCCCCGGGGCGATGACGAACCGCCTGGACAAGCTGGAGGGGATGGGGCTGATCACGCGCACCGTCGACCCCGATGACCGGCGCAGCGTCCGCATCGCGCTGACCCGCAGCGGCCGCAGGCTGGTCGACGAGGCCACCACCCGGCACGTGGAGAACCTGGCGGAGATGCTCGCCGGACTCCGCCGGGACGAGCGGGACGAGCTGTCGGTGCTGCTCGGCCGCCTCCTCAGCTCCCTCGAGTCGCCCGCCCACGACGTTGCCGGCGACTGACTTGTCGGGTAGGCCTGCGCCATGAGCGACCACCGTCCGTCGAACATCGCCGTGCTGACGAGCGGCGGGGACAGCCCCGGCATGAACGCCGCGGTCCGCGCCGTCGTGCGGACCGCCGCCCACCGCGATGTGGGGGTGCACGCCGTCTACGAGGGCTACAAGGGGATGGTCGACGGCGGCGACGCGATCCGCCCGATCGGCTTCGGCGACGTCGGCGGCATCCTCCACCGGGGCGGGACGGAGATCGGCACCGCCCGCAGCGAGGCCTTCCGCACCCGTGACGGCCGGCGGCAGGCGGCGAAGAACCTGATCGAGCGCGACATCGACGCCCTCGTCGTCATCGGTGGGGACGGCAGCCTGACCGGGGCGGACGTCTTCCGCCATGAGTGGTCCGGCCTGCTCGACGAGCTCGTCGAAGCCGGTGAGCTGGATCGCGAGCAGGCCGACGCCCACCCGCGCCTCCGACTGGTCGGGTTGGTCGGGTCCATCGACAACGACATGTTCGGGACCGACATGACGATCGGGTCCGACACCGCCCTCCACCGCATCACCGAGGCGATCGACGCCCTCCACAGCACCGCCGCCAGCCACCAGCGCACGTTCGTGGTCGAGGTGATGGGCCGCCACTGCGGCTACCTCGCGTTGATGGGCGCGCTGTCGACCGGTGCGAACTGGGTGCTGATCCCGGAGCGGCCCGCCCAGGTCGGGGAGTGGCAGGACGCCATGTGCGAGGCCCTCTCGGCGGGTCGGCGAGCCGGACGTCGCCAGAGCATCGTGGTCGTCGCCGAGGGCGCGACCGACACCGACGGGAACCCCGTCACCTCCGAGGACGTCCGGACCCTCCTCAGCGAGCGGCTCGGCGTCGACACACGGGTCACCATCCTCGGCCACGTCCAGCGCGGGGGCGCGCCCAGCGCGTTCGACCGCAACCTCGGCACGCTGCTCGGCTACGCCGCGGTCGAGCACCTGCTCCACGGCGACCCCGACGCCCCGCCCCAGGTGATCGGGATCCGCGAGCACCAGATCGTCACGACCCCCCTCGAGCACGCCGTCGACCAGACCCGCACCGTCGCGCGGTTGCTCGACCAGGGCGACTACGACGAGGCGATGGCGATGCGGGGCGGCAGCTTCGCCGACTCCTGGCGGATCCTGCAGACCATCACCCGGGCGACTGCCCGCCCACCGGGGGAGGGGCAGCGCCAGCTCCGCATCGGGATCATGCACGGCGGTGGGCCGGCACCGGGGATGAACACCGCGGTCCGGGCCGCGGTCCGCCTGGCCATGGACCGGGGGCACCGCACGGTCGCCATCCGCCGCGGCTTCCGCGGCCTGGCGAACGGCTGGGTGGAGGAGATGGACTGGATGACCGTCAGCGGGTGGGTGCAGGAGGGCGGGGCCGAGCTCGGCACCTCCCGCTACCAGCCCCACGACGAGGGGTACGAGGCCATCGCCTCGACGATCCGCGAGCACGACCTCGACGCGCTGCTGGTGATCGGCGGGTTCTCGGCCTACCGCGCGGCGCACGCGTTGCACGACGCCCGGGGAACCCACCCCGCGCTCGACCTGCCGATCGTCTGCATGCCCGCGTCGATCAACAACGACCTGCCGGTCTCCGAGCTCGCCGTCGGCAGCGACACCGCCCTCAACGCGATCGCCTTCGACGTCGACCGGATCAAGCAGTCAGCCGTCGCCGCGCACCGCTGCTTCGTCGTCGAGGTGATGGGCCACGACAGCGGGTACCTGGCCCTGCTCGGCGGCCTGGCCACCGGGGCCGAGCGCGCGTACCTGCCCGAGGAGGGCATCACCCTCGCCGACCTCCAGCGCGACGTGCACGACCTGATCGAGGGCTTCGAGGGCGGCAAGCGCCTCGGCCTCATGATCCGTGCCGAGCGCGCCGACGAGATCTACACCACCGACTTCCTCGCCGCGCTGTTCGAGAAGGAGGGCGGCGACCTCTTCGACGTCCGCCAGGCCGTGCTCGGCCACGTCCAGCAGGGCGGCAGCCCCTCACCCTTCGACCGCATCCAGGCCACCCGCCTCGCGGCGGCCTGCGTCGAGCACCTCTCGGACCGGGCGGGCGAGGGCGGGGATGCCAGCGCCTTCGTCGGCCTGCAGTCCGGCAGGGTCCGCACCACCCCGCTGGCCGAGTTCCCCGGCCTGGTCGAGGCGGGCGCGCAGCGACCGGTGGAGCAGTGGTGGCTCGACGTCCGCGAGGTCGCCGACGCGATGGCCCGCACTCCCTGACCGAGGGTCCGGCGCGGTCGTCCACAGGCTGGCGGAGAGGGGGTTGACCACCCGCCGAACGCGGCGTTGACTGGGCCCGGACGCGGTCACGGGGGCCGTGACGGGAAGGACTGGTGCGTCGTGCACGACATGACCGACTGGTGGGTGGCGGCGGTGGGCCGCCTCGAGGGCGACGGGGGGTTCTCCACCGCCGAGCTGCTGGCGAACGCCGCGCTGGCGGTGGCCGCGCTCGTGGTGGTCTGGGGCGGGTTGCAGGGCCTCGGCGTCGACGTCGTCGAGTGGATCCGTGGCCAACTGGCCCTCGGCTGACCGCCCCGCGACGAGCTGCACCGACCGGGACGTCGACGGGTACGTCACCCCGGCCTTCATCGCGACGGTCGGGCTGACCCTCCTGCTCCTCGTCGCGGCGGCGAACCTGCTGGCGGTCCACTACGCCCGCGGGGTGATGCAGGCCGCCGTGGAGGAGGGGGCCCGACAGGGTGCCGCGACGGGCGCGGCGGCGGCGTGTGCCGTGCGGGTCGAGGCCGTGCTGGACGGTCTCGGCGCGCTCGGGGACGGCATCGGGGCGGTGGAGTGCGCCGTCGCCCCGGCAGCGACGACCGCTGCGCTGACCGGGGTGTTCGAGCCGTGGGTCCCCCTCGTCCCGACCCAGTCCGTCGAGGTCGACGCCCGCGTGGCGCAACCGGCGGCGTCGTCGTGACGCAGCGCAGGGCACGGCACCCCGCCGATGTGCACGTCGGCCACGTGGGTGGCCCACCTGCACATCGTGCGCGCGCCGCGGGTCCCGGACCGAGACGCGCGGCGGCGGAGTCCGGGTTCGTCACCGCCGAGTGGGTCATCGGCTTGACGGTGCTGGTCCTGCCGGTGCTGCTGCTCGCCGCCGTCCTGCCGTCGTGGACCGCCCGGCACGAGGCCGCGGCCGCGGCGGCGCGGGAGGCGGCCCGCGTCGCGGCGGCCACCGCTGACGGCGCCGCCCCCGGCGGTGCCGCGTCCCAGGCCGCGGCGGAGGTGCTGGCGGCCCGCGACGTCGACCCCTCCACCGCCGCGGTCGAGGTGGACGTCCCGGTCGGCGCGGACGGTCGCACCCCGCGGGAAGGGGTCGTGACCGCCGTCGTCACCCTCGACGGTCCGACGGTGACCGTCCCGCTCCTCGGAGAGATCGCCGGACCTGACGTGTCCGGGGAGCACACCCGGCGCCTCAACCCCTACCGGAGCCGACCGTGACCGCGGCGGACCCCTCCCCCTCCCCCTGCCCCACCGACTCGCCCCGGCCCGCGCGTGCGGCGGACGACGGCTCGGCGGTGGTCTGGCTGCTGGTCGTGCCACTGCTCGTGCTGGTGCTGGCCGCGATCTCCCTCGACCTGTGGGGGGCGCTCTCCGCGCGCGGGCGGATCGCGGCGATCGCCGACGAGGCCGCCGCGGCCGGCGCGACCGCGCTGTCCCCCGAGGCGAGCCGGGCCGCCCGCCAGCAGGTGGCCCTCGACCCCGACGAGGCGACCCGCCGCGCGCTCGAGGCAGTCGACACCCACCCCGAGGTCGCGCGGGTCATCCAGCGCAGCGCGGCCGCGACCCCCGACGTCGTCCGGGTCACGGTGGAGGGGCGCTACGACCTGCTGCTCCTCAGGCTGGTCGGCCAGGACGCCGTCGCGGTGACGGTGACGGGCCACGCCACGCCACGCGTCGAGGGATGAGGGTCAGCTCCCGGCCGCCGCCCGATGGGTCCGGCGGCTGTGCTCGGTGTGGCGGACGATGGCCTCACGGACCCCGGGGAGGTCGCCGCGGGCCCAGGCGTCGGCGATCACCACGTGCTCGGCGCCGTGGTCGGCGTCTAGCAGCTCGGCGTCGCGCACCCCGCGCAGGAGCATGCCGGGCAGGCTGAGCCGCTGGTAGGCGTCGAGCAGCGCCGACGAGCCGGCCGTCCGGACCATCGCCTCGTGGAAGGCGGTGTTGGCCGCGGCGTAGGTGGCCAGGTCCGCGTCCGGGTCCGCCAGGACCTCGACGGACTGCGCGGCCAGGCGGCGCAGGTCCGCTGCGACCGTCGCGCCGGTCGCCCCGACGGCCAGGTCGGCGGCGCCCAGCTCGATCGCGCAGCGGGCGTCGAGCGCGTCGTCGATCGCCGCCGGCGTGACCGGTCCGATCCGGGACCCGGCGACGGGGTCGCCGCCGAGCAGCCCCTCGCCCCGCAGGGCGGAGAGCGCCCGCTCGATGCGGCCGCCCTCGACGCCCAACGAGGTGGCGAGGTCGGTGACGTCGAGCAGCCCCTCGGGCAGTCGGCCGCCGAGGAGCTGCTCGCGGATCACCGCGGTCACGTCGTCGGCGCGCGCCAGCTGCAGCTGGCCGAACTGCCCGCGGAAGTAGGCCAGCGGGGCGCCGTCGCGGGCGTCGACGCCGACGACGCGCCCCATCATCACGTGGTGGGTGGCCGCCTCGACGGCCTCGGAGAGCTCGCAGTCGATCACCGCGAGCACGTCGTCGAGGGCCAGGGCGCCGTTGGCCCGGCGGGTCGTGCCGACCTCGGCGAAGCGGTCGTCGGCCGGCATCGCGAACAGCGTCGCGAGGCGGGCCTGGTGCTCGGCCAGGACGTTGACCGTGAACCGCCCGGTCGCGATGACCGCGTCGCCGGTGCGCGACGACTTGTTCATGCAGACGAGCAGCATCGGCGGGTCGAGGGACAGCGACGACACGGCGCTCGCCGTCATGCCGTGGTCACCCTCGTCGTCGGTCGCGGTCACGACCGTCACCCCGGTCGCGAAGCGCCCGATGACGTCACGGAACTCCTCACGTGTGACCGCGTCCGGCATGGCGCTCCACCCTAGCCACCGGCCTCCGGGGCGCCCGCGTCCCCGCCGGTCAGAGCTGGATGGTGATGTCCACCGATGCCCCCTGCCGCTGGCTGGCGGTCGGCAGGCCCGACGAGCGGATGAGGTGCAGGACCGCCCCGTTGTCGGCCTGCACCATGACCAGCGCGGTGCCGTGCCCGGTCGCCTGCGCGGCGGCCGCGATCGCCTGCAGCAGCAGGCGCCCGAGCCCGTGGCCCTGCCACGCGTCGTCCACCACCACGGCGATGTCCACCGCGGTCGGGTCGGCCGGCAGCTCGATCGACTGGACCAGGCCGACCACCCGCCGGCCCGCCACCCCGACCAGCGTCTCGCGACCGCGGTGGTCCACGTCGACGATCGCGGCCAGCTGCGAGGGGGACAGGCGGTGCACGCCGGTGTTGAACCGTCGGAAGCGCGAGGCCGCGGACAGCCCCGCGACGAAGGCGTCCACGCGGTCGGCGTCGAGCGGCGACACGGGTCGCACCAGCACCTGCCCGCGGGCGGTCGCCAGGTCCAGGCGCGGCGCCGCGGACCCCGCGAACAGCCCCGCGGACGTCGACAGCGGGGCGGGTGCGTCCGGCATCGTCCGCGCTCCCCGATCGACAGCCGTGAGCGGCATCGCCTCCACCTCCTCGACACTTGGGTTCGGTATCCGAACCCAGAGTTGAGCACATCTGGGTTCGGAAAGCAAACCGAGCTAGCATCTGCGGCATGCGCTGGAGGGATGTGGACCACGAGGCGTGCGCCGTCACGCTCGCGGCCGAGGTGATCGGGGACCGCTGGTCGGTGCTGGTCCTGCGCGAGGTGCTCAACGGCGTGCGCCGCTTCGACGACATCCAGGGGCACATCGGCGTGTCCCGGAGCGTGCTGGCCCAGCGGTTGCGCGACCTGATCGCGGCAGGCGTGCTCGAGAAGCGCGAGATCCGCCCCGACGGCGATCGGGCTCGCCACGAGTACCGGTTGACGGCGATGGGCCGTGACCTCCAGCCGGTCATGCACGCGCTGATGGACTTCGGCGACCGGTGGTTGACCGGGCGGGACGAGCCGACCGTCGTCGTCCGCCACCGCGGCTGCGCCGCCCAGGTGCACGTCACGTCGGTGTGCGACGCCGGCCACGTCATCGACGACCCGCGGGAGCTCTACGGCGAGGTCGGTGCGGCCCCGCCGCCGGCAGTTCCGGGACCGACCGCCGCCCCGGACCTGCCGGCAGACGCCTCGCGGTAGAGGCTCGTCCTGGCCGTCGGTGAGACAACTCCGCCTTGAACGTATCACCGAGCGTCGTAGGATCCATGGCGATCTCCGACTAGTCCCCGAGGCACCGATGCGCAGTCACCACGTCGCCCTGCCCAGGACCGCGCTGGCAGGGGTCGGTCTCGCGCTCGGCGGTCTCGCCGCCACCGCCCGTGGCCGCACCCACCGGGTCGCGGACCGCATCGCCGGGCTCGACCCGGTCGCCGAGGCGCAGGAGGTGATGTGGCTGCTCGCCAGCCGCGAGTTCGGCCACGACGTCGAGACCGCGCTGTCCCTCGCGCTGTTCCGCACCTACGCCTCACCGTCGATCTCGGTGGTGCTCGAGGCGACGGGGGAGTTCACCGCGCGCCCCCGCAAGCGCTACGACGACACCGAGCTGATCATGGCGGAGATGAGCAAGCACGGGTTCGACCACCCGCGCGGCCGCACCGCCCTGCGGCGCATGAACGCGATGCACGCCGCCTACGACATCGCGGCCACCGACACCCTCTACGTCCTGACCACGTTCATCCTCGAGCCGATCCGCTGGATCGACCGCTGGGGCTGGAGGTCCCTCACCGACGCCGAGCGCACCGCCCAGGTGATCAGCTACCGCGAGCTCGGCCGGCACATGGGCCTCGGCGACCTGCCCGACGACCTCGCCTGGTATGAGCGGGTCAACCGCGCCTACGAGGCCGAGCACTTCGCCTACCACCCCGCGAACGCCGCCGTGGCGGACGCGTCCATGGGCATGTTCCTCGACATGTACCTGCCCGCACCCCTCCACCGGATCGGTCACGCCGTCGTCCGCGCGCTCCTCGACCCGCCGGTGCTCGACGCGTTCGGCTACGACCCCGCGCCCCCGGCCGTGGTGGCCGGCGTCCACGGCGCCCTCCGCGCCCGGGCCGCGGTGCAGCGCCACCTGATGCCGGAGCGCCGCACCGACTACGACCTGACCGCCGTCCGCCGGCCCACCTACCCCGACGGGCACGTCGTCGCCGAGCTCGGCTCGTTCCCGGACGGCGCGACCCGCACCCGCGCGAACTCGGCCATCGCGGACCTGCGAGCCGCGTGCCCGGTGTCCGCTCCGCGCGCGGCGACGGCACCGGCTGCTCCGTAGGCTGCTCGGTCGATCCTGCGACCGAGGAGCACGTGGCTTGAACTTCGCGAGCGACAACGTGGTGGGCGTCCACCCCGACGTCATGGCGGCCATCGCGGCGGCGAACGTGGGCGCACAGGGCTCCTACGGCGCGGACGAGTACACCGCACGCGGGCTGGACGCGCTGGCGGAGCTGTTCGAGACCGACATCGCCGCCTTCCCGGTGCTGACCGGCACCGCCGCCAACTCCCTGTGCCTGGCGGCCATGACCCCGTCCTTCGGCGGGGTGCTGTGCCACGCCGACGCCCACGTCATGGTCGACGAGTGCGGCGCACCCGAGCTGTTCACCGGTGGCGCGAAGCTGATCGGCCTCGACCAGCCCGCCGGCAAGCTGACCCCTGACGGCATCAGCGACCGGCTGGCCCAGTTCGTCCGCGGCGAGCACGACCCCCTCCCCTCGACAGTCACGATCACCAACGCCACCGAGCTCGGCACGGTCTACACCCCCGACGAGGTCGGCGCGATCGCGGAGGTGGCCCACGGTCGCGGCATGCGGCTGCACGTCGACGGCGCCCGGTTCGCCAACGCGCTCGTCAGCCAGGGGTGCGCCCCGGCTGATCTCACGTGGCGGGCGGGCGTGGACGCGCTGTCCTTCGGCGGCACCAAGAACGGCGCGATGGCCCTCGAGGTCGTGGTGCTGTTCGACCGGGCCCTCGCCGAGGGGTTCGCGCACCGCCGCATGAAGACCGCCCAGCTGCTCAGCAAGGGCCGGTTCCTCGGCGCGCAGCTCGAGGCCTACCTGGCCGACGGCCTGTGGCTCGACACCGCCCGGCACGCGAACGCGATGGCGCGCCGGTTGGCGGAGGGCCTCGACGCCGCGGGGCGGGTCCGCCTGCCCCTCCCCACCCAGGCCAACGAGGTCTTCCCGATCATGCCCGCCGGGTTGTTCGCCCACCTGGAGGCGTCGGGTGCGCACCTCTACGAGTGGCCCGGCGTCGGGCCGGGCACCGACGTGATCGCCGAGGGCGAGGTGTTCGCCCGGCTGGTGTGCGCGTGGACGACCACGTCGGAGCAGGTCGACGAGCTGGTCGCCGCCGTCGCGGGCTGGGACGGCTGACCCGGGGGCGTGGCGCGCGCTACCCGGTCGACTCCTGCGCCTCGATCCAGCGGACGAACTCCTCGACCGTCCCGCCGCCCTCGGCATCGCTGAACGCCACGGCCCACTCGAAGATCTGGGCGTCCGTGAACCCCTCGGCCGTCAGGCGGTCGCGCGCCTGGTTGGCCAGCAGGTGCGCGCCCTCCTGGCGGGTCTCGTCGGGGTACGGCGTCGCCACCCCCTCCTCGGCGGGGTGCTCGGGATCCGGGTGGGGCTCGGTGGCCATGGCGTGCAGCTCCTGTGCGCTCGGGTGGACGGGTCAGGCGCAGCCCTACCCGCTACGAGCCGTGGGTGCGCAGCTGGTAGTCGTTCGTCGACCGGGCCACCACGACGCCGCCCGCGTCGGTGAGCTCGCAGGTCCACGAGTAGTCGGCCTTCCCCGCCGCCTCGGCGGCGGCCTGGATGCGCTCGACCTCGTCCGCGGTGATGCGCACCTCGACGCTGATGTCGGTCGTGGCCGGCTTGACGAAGCGGATGTCCATGCCCTTGACGATCGGGTAGTAGCGGCTCGCGTCGAACGTCGACAGGAAGATCGCGCCGCCCGGCACCTCGGCCAGCGTGAACAGCGCCCCGGCGTACATCGTGCCGATGTGGTTGACGTTCCCCTCGAGCGGGGCGGTCATCTTCACGTACCCCGGCTCGATCGCGTCGAGTCGCAGGCCCATCCGCTGGACGAACGCGATCCCGTCCTCGAGGGCGGGCTTCAGCTGGCCGAGCAGGTCGGGCACCGATCAGCCCCAGACCTGCTCGGCGAGGTCGACGATCAGGCGCAGCTTGGCGGCCTGCTGCTCGGCGGTGAGCTTGTTGCCCTCGACGGTGGAGGAGAACCCGCACTGCGGTGACAGGCACAGCTGGTCGAGCGGCACGTGCTCGGTCGCCTGGTCGATCCGGGCCTTCAGCACCTCGGGGTCCTCGAGCTCGCCCGTCTTGGTGGTCATCAGCCCGAGGACGACGACCTTGCCCTCGGGGAGGTGGCGCAGCGGCGCGAACGTGCCGGACCGCTCGTCGTCGAACTCCATGAAGAACCCGTCGACGTCCAGCGTCGTCAGGAGGGCCTCGGCCACCTGGTCGTAGCCGCCCTCCGCCGCCCACGACGACTGGAAGTTCCCGCGGCACATGTGGGTGGTGATCGCCATGCCGTCCGGCTTGGCGGCGATCGCGCGGTTCATCGTGTCGATGTAGCGCTCGAGCAGCTCGTCGGGGTCGTCGCCGCGGTCGCGGACCATCTGGCGCTGGGCGGGGTCGTTCAGGTACGCGAGCGACGTGTCGTCCATCTGCAGGTACGTGCACCCCTGCTCGCCGAGGGCGCGGATCTGCGCCGCGTACGCGTCGGCCAGGTCGGTCCAGTAGTCCTCGACGTCGGGGTAGACCTCCGGGTCGATCGAGGCGGGCCCGCCGCGGTAGTGGACCATCGAGGGGGAGGGGATGGTCAGCTTCGGCGTCTGGACCTCGCCGGCGACGGACTGCACGAACGCGAAGTCGTCGGCGAAGATCGGCTCGGGCAGGCTGATCCGGTCGGTGACGGCCAGGCCGCGCGCCTCGAAGGACAGGCCGCCCTCCCGGTTCTTGAACGACACGGTCAGCCGGTCGTCGGTCGAGCTGATCCCGCCCAGCCGGTAGATGAAGTCCATGTGCCAGGACGTGCGTCGGAACTCCCCGTCGGTGACGGTCTGCAGGCCGACCTCCCGCTGCATCGCCACGACGTCGCGGATCGCCGCGTCCTCCGCCTCGCGCAGGGCGGCGTCGTCGATCTCACCGGCGGCGTGGCGCCGCCGGGCCTCGAGCAGCTCCGGCGGGCGCAGCAGGCTGCCGACGTGGTCGCCGCGGAACGGAGGGGTGGAGCGGAGTGCCATGGGTGCCTCTCTCGGCTCGTCGTGCGCACAGCGAACGGTCGTTCGCGTGGTGGACGGCGATGCAACCACACCGGGGTGGGATCGACAACGCGGAGGCCATCGGGAGGGCCGGACCAGACCGACCGCGCCGTCACGCCGGCGCGCCCACCGACCCCTCGTTGGCGGCCTCCACCTTCGCGATCTCGCTCTTGGGGGCGATGCGCCAGAAGCCGCGCCACGCGTCCTCCCAGTCCGAGAGCAGGGCCGCGCCGCGGCGCGACCCCGTCAGCTCGACGTGGCGCTCGACCATGAGCCGGACCCGGTCGAGCTGCTCGGAGTCCAGGCGCCGCGCCTCGACCAGCTGGGTGTTGACGCGCGCGAGGACCCAGGAGGAGTCGTCGTGGACGATGCACTCCCCGCCGGTCATCCCGGCCCCGAGGTTGAAGCCGGTCTCGCCGAGGATGACGACGGTGCCGCCGGTCATGTACTCACAGGCGTGCTCCCCCGTCCCCTCCACCACGGCGTCCGCCCCGGAGTTGCGGACCGCGAACCGCTCGCCCACGCGACCGGCGACGAGCAGCTCGCCGCCCGTCGCGCCGTACAGCAGGGTGTTGCCGGCGAGCACCGGCACCGGCCCGCCGTCGTGGACGACGTCGTCGGCCGGCGGTCGGATGACGATCGTGCCGCCGGCCATGCCCTTGCCGACGTAGTCGTTGGCCTCGCCGGTCAACTCGAAGCGGACGCCGGGGGACAGGAAGGCCCCGAAGGACTGCCCGGCCTGGCCGTCGAAGTGGACCGTCGCGCTGCCGTCGGGGGCCCTGTCGCCGAACTCGAGGCCGATCGCGCCGCCGAGGCGGGCGCCGACGGTGCGGTCGGCGTTGGTGATGTCGTAGCGGAGGCTGACCATCCCGCCGTCCCACAGGGTGAAGAACGCCTCGTCGAAGACCCGGTCGCCGAGCGGCGAGCGGGGCGCCTGGATCGGGAGGGTCTCGACGTACCGCAGCGCGTCCGGGTCGCCCCCGACGGTCCCCGCCAGCTCGGTGTCCAGACCGGACCCGCGCGCGTCCACGAGCAGCGGGGACAGGTCGAGGTGCGCGGCGCGCGTCGCCGGGTCCAGCCCGTCGCGGACCCGCAGCAGGTCGACCCGGCCGATCGCCTCGTCGAGCGACCGCAGCCCCATGGCGGCCAGCCCGCGGCGGACCTCCTCGGCCACGAACCGCATGAACGCCGCGACCCCCTCGGGCGTGCCGGCGAACTTCTGGCGCAGGTCGACGCGCTGGGTGGCGACCCCCACCGGGCAGGTGTCGCGGTGGCAGGCGCGGACCATGATGCAGCCCTCGGCCAGCAGCGCGGCGGTGCCGAAGCCGAACTCGTCGCCGCCGAGCAGCGCGGCGATCAGCACGTCCCGGCCGGACTTGAACCCGCCGTCGACCTGCAGGCGCACCCGCGAGCGGAGGGCGTTGGCGACCAGCGTCTGCTGGGTGTCGGCGAGTCCGACCTCCCACGGCATTCCTGCGTGGGCGATCGACGACAGCGGCGAGGCGCCCGTCCCACCGTCCGCGCCGGAGATCTGGATGGCGTCGGCCAGGCCCTTGACCACGCCGGCGGCCACCGTCCCGACGCCGGCCGAGGCCACCAGCTTCACCGAGACCGACGCGTGCGGGTTCACCTGCTTGAGGTCGTAGATCAGCTGGGCCAGGTCCTCGATCGAGTAGATGTCGTGGTGCGGCGGCGGGCTGATCAGCGACACGCCGGGCTGGGTGTGGCGCAGCCGAGCGATGAGCGCCGAGACCTTGTGCCCCGGCAGCTGACCCCCCTCCCCGGGCTTCGAGCCCTGCGCCATCTTGATCTGCAGCTCGTCGGCGAACGCCAGGTACCGCGGGGTCACGCCGAAGCGCCCCGAGGCGACCTGCTTGACCTTCGAGTTCCGGTCCACCGCCGTGCCGCGCGAGGCGAACCGAGCGGGGTCCTCGCCACCCTCGCCGCAGTTGGAGAACCCGCCGACGGCGTTCATCGCGATCGCCAGGGTCTCGTGGGCCTCCGGGGAGAGGGCGCCGAGCGACATCGCGCCGGTGAAGAAGCGCTGGGTGATCGAGCTGACCGGCTCGACCTCGTCGAGGGGCAGCGGCTCGGCGGCGGGCACCCACTCGAGCAGGTCCCGCGGCGCGGTCGGCGGACGGGAGCTGACCAGCTCCGCGTACGCCGCGTACGCCGCCCCCCGATCGCCGTCGGGCTCCTCGAGCCCGACCGCCCGGTGCAACGCCGACACCACGTCGGGGTTGGTCGCGTGGGACTCCCCGCCACGCTTGTACTTGTAGCGGCCGTGACTCGGCAGGGAGCCGGTCTCGGGGTGGGCCTCGGCGTGGCGGGCCAGGACGTCCGCGGCCAGCTCGGCCAGCCCGACCCCGCCCAGGGTGGAGGGGGTGCCGACGAGCGCCGCGTCGATGACGTCCGGTCCCAGGCCCACCGCCTCGAACACCTGGGCGGCCCGGTACGCGTCGACCGTCGAGATGCCCATCTTCGACATGATCTTGAGCACGCCCTGCTCGGCGGCGCGCTTGAGCAGCTCCTGCACCTCGCCGGCCGACGGGTTGTCCCGACCGACCCGGCCCTCGTCGGCCAGGCGCGCCATCGACTCGAGCGCGAGCCGCGGGCAGATCGCATCTGCGCCGTAGCCGAGCAGGCAGGCGTAGGAGTGGGTGTCCCTCGCGTCGTCGGTCTCGGCGATCAGCGACGTCCGCGTCCGCAGCTGCGCGCGGATGAGCGCGTGGTGGACGGCGCCGACGGCGAGCACGCCGGGGACGGGCACCCGGTCGGCGGCGGCGGAGCGGTCGGAGGTGATAAGGAGCTCGGCGCCGTCGCGGACCGCCGCCACGGCCTCCTCGCCCAGCTCGGCCAGCCGCGCCGCCAGGCCGTCGGCCCCGTCGGCCACCGGCCAGGTGGCGTCGAGCCCGTGGACCGCGAAGCCGATGTCGGGGTCGAGGACCAGCTGCTGCAGCCCCTGGGGGTAGATCACGAACGACTCGAGCTCGATGAGGCGAGCCGCCTCCGGCTCCTCGGCCAGCAGCGGCTGCTGGGGGCCCAGCAGCGTCCGCAGCGACATGGCCCCCGCCTCGCGGATGGGGTCGATCGGGGGGTTCGTGACCTGGGCGAAGCGCTGCTTCAGGTAGGCGTAGATCGTCCGGGTCCGGCCGGTGAACGCCGACAGCTGGGTGTCGTCGCCCATCGAGCTGATCGGCTCCTTGCCCGACGTGGCCATCGGGCGGAGGACGGTGATCTCCTCCTCCTTGGTGTAGCCGGCGACCAGCTGGCGGGCGGTGAGGTCCTCGGGGCTGTGCTCGACCGGCAGGCCGGGGCCGAGGGGGACGAGGTTCTCCCGCAGCCACCGCCCGTAGGGGCGGCGGCGCGCGAGCTCGGTCGTGATCGCGTCGTTCTCCAAGACCCCGCCGCGGGCCGGGTCGACGAGGATCATGTGGCCCGGGCCCAGCCGGCCGCGCCGGACCCGCCCGCGGCCGGAGAGGTCGACGGCGCCGACCTCGGAGGACGCCACGACGAACCCGTCCTCGCACACCGCGGTGCGGATCGGGCGCAGGCCGTTGCGGTCGAGCGCCGCCCCGACGCGCTCGCCGTCGGTGAACACCAACCCGGCCGGCCCGTCCCACGGCTCGACCAGGGTGGCGTGGTAGCGCGAGAAGTCCGTCACGCTCGGCGGCAGGTCGCGGGACCCCTCCCACACCGGGGGGACCAGCATGCGCATCGCGTGCTCGCCCGACCGGCCGCCGCGGAGCAGCAGCTCGAGGACGGCGTCGAGCTGGGCGGAGTCGCTGCCGTCCGGCTCGAGGACCGGCTGGAGCAGCGCCTCTCCCCCCTCCCCCAGCTCCGGCCAGTCCGCGCCGAGGTTCCCGACCCTCGCGTGCATCCGGTTGACGTTGCCCTGGATCGTGTTGATCTCGCCGTTGTGGCACAGGAACCGGAACGGCTGGGCCCGCGCCCAGGTCGGGCTCGTGTTGGTGGAGTAGCGCTGGTGGAAGATCGCGAACCACGCCTCGACCCGGTCGTCGGCCAGGTCGGGGTACAGCTCGGCCAGGCGGTCGGCGGCGGACATGCCCTTGTACGTGATCGTCCGGAACGACCACGACGCGACGTACAGCTGCGCACCCGCCGCCGCGCAGGCGGCACCGGCCAGCTTGCGGGCCAGGTAGCAGGCCCGCTCGGCCGCGTCGACGGCCATGTCCGCGGGGCGCTCGATGAGCGCCTGGACGATGTGGGGCATCGCCGCGCGGGCGATGTCGCCGAGGACCGACGGGTCCGTCGGGACCTCCCGCCACCCGAGCAGGGTCAGCCCGACGCGGTCGATGGCGTCGGCCACCGCCCGGCGGGCCGTCGCGCGGGCCTCGTCCCCGGCGGCGGTGTCGGCGGGGTCGAGGAACAGCACGGCGGCGCCCAGCCGGTCCGGGTCGGCGGTGGTGCCGGCCGCACCGACCTGGGCGGCCAGGAAGGTCCGCGGGAGCGGGATGAGCAGCCCGGACCCGTCGCCCGAGCGCCCGTCGGCGGCGACCGCTCCGCGGTGCATCACCCCCGCCAGACCGGCGAGCGCGTCGGCCACGATCCGTCTGCTCGACGTCCCGCCGGCGTTCGCGACGAACCCGATCCCGCAGGCATCGCGCTCCGCGCGGGGGTCGATGGCGTGGCGGGCGTGGGGGTGGGCGGATCCGGGCACGTGGACTCCTCTCCAGGCTGGCGGGCAGGGCCCGTCGGGATGGATCGGTGTCGACGTCCGGGGCGGTCGTCGAGACGACGAACGGCGCCGACACCGGGGTGTCGAGCGCCGTTGCTCTGCGGCGATCCTAGTCGCCGGTCCCCCGCGGGACCACGGGGGCGCTCACGCGGCTGCGCGGACCGCCCGGGCCTGCACGACCACGAGCACGGCGACGATCGCGGCCTGGCCCAGGACGACGGCCGTGCCGAGGCCGGTCAGCTCCCACGCGCGGAGGGCCACGGCCGCCAGGCTCGCGAGCACCCAGCCGGCGTTGCCCGGCGGGATCAGCCGGGCGATCCCCCACAGCCGCGGGAGCCGGGTGGCCAGCAGGCGCAGGTCGACCGCGTAGAGCGCCATGAACGCCCCGAGCCCGATCAGCCACGGCGTCGAGATGCCGAGCGGCTCGGCGAGCAGGCCGGACCCGGCCAGCAGCGCCACGCCGGCGGCGCCGCTGACGATCGCGTCGAGGGTGAGGGCGCGGGCCATCGGGTCGGTGTCGATCACTGCTCGGGTGCCAGAGGGGTGGGTGGTCGTCGCGGTCATGTCGTGCCTCCGTCGGTCGGGGTGTGGTGACCCGACCGTGCGGCACCGCGGTCACCCACGTCGATTACCTCCCGGGTAGTCGTGGGCATGACCGGCCGGGCGTAGCGTCACACACATGTCCACGACCACGCCCGCCCGCGTCGGGCCCCTCCTCCGCGACTGGCGCGACCGGCGGCGCCGCAGCCAGATGGACCTGGCCCTGGACGTCGGGGTGTCCCCGCGGCACCTCAGCTTCGTCGAGACCGGCAGGTCCCGCCCCTCCCCCGAGCTCGTCATCGCGCTGGCCGACGGCCTGGACGTGCCGCTCCGGGAGCGCAACGCGCTGCTGCTGGCGGCCGGCTACGCCCCGCGGTACGCCGAGACGTCCCTGGACGACCCCGCGATGGACCGCGCCCGCGCGGCGATCCAGCGGATCCTCGACGCACACGACCCGTACCCCGGTGTGGCGATGGACCGGTCGTGGGACGTCGCGCTGGCCAACTCAGCGGCGCTGGCCCTGGTCGAGGGCCTCCCGGACGAGCTGCTCGGCCCGCCCCTCAACATGTTCCGCGTCGGCCTGCACCCCGACGGGCTCGCCGGGCGCACCCGCAACTTCGCCGAGTGGGGCAGCTACCTCCTCGGCCAGCTGGACCGGACGCTCGCGCTGACCGGCGATCCCGGGCTGGCCGCGCTGGCCGAGGAGGTGCGGACCTACCCGACCGTGGCCGCGCTCCCACCGGTCGTGGTGCCGGACGAGCCGCAGATCACCCTGAACGCGCACCTCGTCACCCCGGCCGGGGATCTCGTCGTCTTCAGCACGCTGACGACCTTCGGGACGCCACGGGACATCACCCTCGAGGAGCTCGTCGTCGAGCTCTTCTGGCCGGCGGACGAGGCGACGGCGCGGCTGCTCGGACGGTGATCCTCGAGGTTGAGCGCACCTGACTCAGGTCTGCTATCATGCGCTCCATGAACATTGAGCGCTTTACACTCAAGTCCCGCGAAGCCCTCCAGGCGGCCGCCGGCGACGCCGCCACCCGCGGGAACCCGGAGGTCCGCACCTCCCACCTGCTGCTGGCGCTCGTCGCCGCCCCCGAGGGCCCCGTCCCCGCGATCCTCGACCGCCTCGGCGTCAGCCCCGTCGCGGTCCGGCGCCTGGCCGAGGAGCAGATCGGCCGCCTCCCCTCCGCCCGCGGGTCGGCCAGCCAGCCGAGCATCGGCGCCCCGCTGCTCGCGGTCCTCGACGACGCCCAGGAGACCGCGTCGACGATGGGGGACGAGTACACCTCCACCGAGCACCTCCTCCTGGCCCTGGGTGGTGCCGACGACGCGGTCGGCAAGGGTCTCGTCAGCCTCGGCGTCGCCGGGGACGAGCTGCTCGGGGCGCTCAAGGCCGTCCGCGGCAACCAGCGGGTGACGTCGCCGACGCCGGAGGGGACCTACGAGGCGCTCGAGAAGTACGCCCAGGACCTCACCACCCTCGCCCAGGACGGCACGCTCGACCCGGTCATCGGCCGCGACGAGGAGATCCGCCGGGTCATCCAGGTCCTCAGCCGCCGCACGAAGAACAACCCGGTCCTGATCGGCGAGCCCGGCGTCGGCAAGACCGCGATCGTGGAGGGGCTCGCGCAGCGGATCGTCGCCGGCGACGTGCCCGAGGGGCTGAAGGACAAGCGGGTCGTGTCCCTCGACCTCGGGGCGATGATCGCCGGGGCCAAGTACCGCGGCGAGTTCGAGGAGCGCCTGAAGGCGGTCCTGAAGGAGATCGAGGCCTCCGAGGGCCGCCTGATCACCTTCATCGACGAGCTCCACACCATCGTCGGGGCCGGCAAGGCCGAGGGCGCGATGGACGCCGGCAACATGCTGAAGCCCATGCTCGCCCGCGGGCAGCTGCGGATGATCGGCGCGACCACCCTGGCGGAGTACGCCGACGTCGAGGCCGACAAGGCCCTCGAGCGCCGCTTCCAGCCCGTCCACGTCGGCGAGCCGTCCCTCGAGGACACCGTCGCGATCCTCCGCGGGCTGAAGGACCGCTACGAGGTCCACCACGGCGTGCGGATCACCGACAACGCCCTGGTCGCCGCCGCTCGGCTGTCCGATCGCTACCTGACCGACCGGTTCCTCCCCGACAAGGCCATCGACCTGGTCGACGAGGCCACGTCGCGGTTGCGGATCGAGATCGACTCGATGCCGGCCGAGATCGACGTCCTGGATCGTCGCGTCAAGCAGCTCGAGATCGAGAAGGCCGCGCTGGAGGGGGACGAGACCGCCGCCCACCGGTTGGCCGAGATCGCCGACGAGCTCGAGTCCCTCCGCGGCGAGCTCGGTGGCCTGACCGCCCGGTGGGAGGCCGAGAAGCAGGCGATCGCGGCAGTCGGCGAGCTGAAGCAGCAGATCGAGGACGCCGCCCACGCCCTCGAGCGGGCGAAGCGCGACGGGGACTTCGCGACCGCCGGCGAGCTCGAGTACGGCCGCATCCCCGAGCTGAACCGCCAGGTCGACGAGGCCGCGGCGCGGTTGGCGGACCTGCAGGCCGACGGCGGCCTCCTGAAGGAGGAGGTCGACGCCGAGGACATCGCCCAGGTCGTCGCCAAGTGGACCGGCATCCCCACCGACCGCCTGCTCGAGGACGAGAAGGAGCGGCTGGTCAACCTCGAGGACCACCTCGCGCAGCGCGTCGTCGGCCAGACCGAGGCCGTCGAGGCGGTCAGCGACGCCGTCCGGCGCAGCCGTGCCGGCCTGGCCGACCCCGACCGCCCGCTCGGGTCGTTCCTGGTCCTCGGGCCCACCGGTGTCGGCAAGACCGAGCTGGCCCGGGCGCTGGCGGAGTTCCTCTTCGACGACGAGCGCGCCATGGTCCGCATCGACATGGGCGAGTTCGGTGAGAAGCACACCGTCAGCCGGCTGCTCGGGGCGCCCCCCGGCTACGTCGGCTACGACCAGGGCGGCCAGCTGACCGAGCCGGTCCGCCGCCGGCCGTACTCGGTCGTGCTACTCGACGAGGTCGAGAAGGCCCATCCCGACGTGTTCAACGCGCTGCTGCAGCTGCTCGACGACGGGCGGCTGACCGACGGCCAGGGCCACACCGTCGACTTCCGCAACACCGTCGTGATCATGACGTCGAACCTCGGCAGCCAGCACATCCTCGACCCGACGGAGTCCGAGGAGGTCATCCGGGAGAAGGTCATGGCGGAGGTGCGCGGCCACTTCCGCCCCGAGTTCCTCAACCGGCTCGACGAGATCCTCATCTTCCACCGCCTGGACCGCGAGGCGCTGCGCAGGATCGTCGACGTCCAGCTGGGCCGCGTCCGCGAGCGGTTCGCCCAGCGCGACCTGTCCCTCGAGGTGAGCGACGCCGCGAAGGACTGGCTGGCCAACCGGGGGTTCGACCCGATCTTCGGCGCACGACCGCTCAAGCGGGTGCTGCGCAAGGAGCTCGAGGACCTGGTCGCGAAGAAGATCCTCGACGGCACGGTCGTCGACGGCGCGACCGTGACGGTCGACACCGGTCCCGACGGCCTGGTGGTCGGCACGGGCGATCCGGTGATGACCGCCTGACCTCGGTCCTGAGCCCGTAGGCTGCGCCCAGGTGCAGCTCCGCGACATCCTCGACGTGCTGGCGGCCCTCGAGCGCGAGGGCGTCCGGTACGCCGTGTTCGGCGGCCTCGCGATGGCCGCGCACGGGCTGGACCGGGGAACCCGCGACCTCGACCTGTTCGTCGACCCGTCACCGGAGAACGTCGCCCGCCTCAGGGCTGCCCTGCGATCGGTGTACGACGACCCGGACATCGCGGAGATCACCGCAGACGACCTCGGCGGTGACTACCCGGCCATCCAGTACGGTCCGCCGGGGGTGGACTTCACCATCGACCTCGTCGCGCGGCTGGGTGACGAGTACACCTACGACGACCTCGAAGTCGAGCGGGTCCGCGCCGGTGAGCAGGAGATCGCGGTGGTGAACGTCCGGACGCTCTACGCGATGAAGGCGAACACCGTCCGCCCGCGCGACGCCGACGACGCTGCCCGGCTGCGGCGGCGGTTCGGTGACGCGGTGGAGGGATGACGGTGGGTGTCCGCCGCTTCCGCTCGGTCGAGGAGATGCCCGACCCCGACGACCCTGCCGATGCGCTGGAGGGGTTGGCCAACGCCTGCGCCATGTCTCGCGCCTCCGGGATGTTCGGCCACGACGTGCGGGCGGCGCGCGGTGTCCGGCGGTTCCGCTCGGTGGAGGAGGCGGACGCGCACCGCACCTCGTGGGAGTCCGCGCGTCCGGACCCGGTCCCTCCCCTGGAGTGATCCGTGCCACCCCTCCTCCCACGGATCGACTCCGACGTCCCCTCCCACGGGTCGAGTCCCGGCCCCTCCCTCCCACGGATCGACTCCGACGTGGCCCCTGCCGGTGCACATCCGTGGGCGGAAGCGCAGGTCAGCGGGATCCGGGACCCCGTTGCGGAGTCCATCCGTGGGATCGCGGAGTCAATCCGTGGGGTGAGGTGGAGTGGATCCGTGGGAGTGCGGAGTCGATTCGTGGGGTGGGGGTCGAGCCGGCCCGGTGCGCGTGGGGAGGACCAGGGCCAGGCCGGCGACGGTGAAGGCCACCCCGGCCAGCGCCACGGCGGGCAGGTAGGACCCGAACGTGGTCGCGCTCGCCCCGCCGATGAGCGGGCCCAGGGCGCCGGCCGCCCCACGGGCGCTGTGGAGCGCGCCCATCAGCGCGCCGAGGTGCCGCTCGGGGAGCAGCTCGGCGGCGTGGATGCCGGCCAACGGGGAGTCGGCGCCCATCGTCACCCCCGCCACCACCGCGAAGGCCAGGCCGACGGCGACCGTCGACGACCCCGCCAGCAGCCCGGCGGCCAGGACCGACCCGAGTGTCACGCCGGCGAGTGCTCGCCGCGCTCCCGTCCGCGCCACCAGCCGTCCGAGCCCGACGCGGCCGCCGAGCTGCATGAACCCCCGCGCACCCGCGATCGCCGACGCGGTCGCCAGCGGCATCCCGAGCGCGACCATCACCGGCACCTGGAAGGTCAGGATCACCCCGTGCGCGATGGCGGTGCCGCAGATCGCCACCAGCAGCCGGCGCACGGCCGGATCGCGCGACGCCTCCCGCACGGCGACGCGCAGCGCCACGCCGACCTCGTCGTGCGCCGGCGGGCTCGCCCGCCCCCCACCGGCGAGGGTCGCCCCGACCGCCAGGCCGGCTGCCGTGGTCGCGGCCAGGACGCCGAGCGTCGGCCGCCAGCCGATCACGCCGACCAGCCCGCCGGTGAGGGGCAGGAAGACCGGGGAGGCGAGCGCCCCCCAGATGGTCAGCTCGGCGATCGCCCGGGCGGGCTCCTCGGGTGCCACCCGACGGGCTGCGGCCATCGTCACGTGGTAGAAGCCGCACGAGCCGATCACCGCCGCGGCCGACGCGAAGGCGACCGCGAAGACCGCCGGGTGGGTGGCGGTCGCCGCCGCGGCGAGCAGCACCCCGCCGCCGAGGCCGCCGACCAGGAAGGTCGAGCGCCCGCCCCGGCCGTCGAGCAGCCGCCCGCCGGCGGCCGCCGCCACGCCGCTGAGCAGCTGGCCGACGGCGAACGCCCCGGTGAGGACCGCGACCGACCACCCCGTGTCGTCGACGATCGGCTGGAGCAGGACCCCGAAGCCGTAGTACCACCCGCCGTAGGCCGCGATCGTCGCGACACCGAGCCCGGCGACGGTGGCGTGCCGTCGCCGGGCGGCGTCCGTGGTGCGGGCCCCGCTCAGCAGCAGCTCCCGCCGCCGACGCCCTCGACGACCGGCAGGCCGTCGGCGACCCCGCTGCCGCCGCACACGCCGGTCTCGGGGAGGGTGAGCTCGACCCGCGCCGCGGCCTCGCTGTCGCCGGCGATCGCGGCGACGATGCTGCGGACCTGCTCGAATCCGGTGAGCGCGAGGAACGTGGGCGCGCGCCCGTAGCTCTTCATCCCGGCGAGGTAGAAGCCGGGCTCGGGCTGGCGCAGCTCGGCCTCGCCGTGGGGCGGGACCGTCCCGCAGGAGTGGACGTTCGGGTCGATCAGCGGTCCGAGCGCCCGCGGTGCCTGCGTCACCGGGTCGAGGTCCAGGCGGACCTCGGTCAGGGGGGCCAGGTCCGGCCGGTAGCCGGTGAGCCCGACGACGCGGTCCACGTCCTCGACCGCACGACCCTCGTCGTCGACCAGCGCGAGCCGACCGGCGCGGACCTCCACCGCGGCGGTGCGGAACCCCTCGACCGCCGTGACGAGCCCCGTCGTCACCGCGGACTCCGCCGCCATGCCGAGCGCGCCGCGCCGCGGCAGCTCGTCCGCCTCGCCACCACCAACGCGAGTCGGCGTCAGCGCGCCGCGGACGACCCAGCTCACCCGGGTGCCCGGTGCCTCCTCGACCAGCTCGGCCAGCCCCATCACGGCGGTCATCGCCGAGTGCCCCGCGCCCACCACGGCGGTGTGGACCCCGGCGAACCGGTCGCGGACGACCGCGTC
Source organism: Euzebya sp. (assembly GCF_964222135.1). NCBI lineage: Bacteria > Bacillati > Actinomycetota > Nitriliruptoria > Euzebyales > Euzebyaceae > Euzebya > Euzebya sp. Next base: position 80,822 of record NZ_CAXQBR010000019.1, on the reverse strand, counting down.
GGCGAGGTCCGGGACCTCCCGGTCGATGCCGTCCGCGACCCCACCCTCGCCGACCCCACCCTCGCCGACACCGCCCTCGCCGATCGCGGGCCGGCCGTCCGCCCCCAGGGGGTTCGGCGAGGTCGTGGTGCCGCTCGCGTCGATGACGGCTCGGGCGAGGAACCGGGTGGTGCCCTCGGGCGTGACCGCGGTCACGACGAGCGGTTCGGCGTCGCGGCCGGCGTCGACCATGCGGTCGCGGCCCCGGCGGGACACCCCGACCACCCGGTGGTCGGTCAGGACCACGTCGCCGAGGGCCTCGGCCAGGGGGGTGAGGTACGACTCCGCCCACTCCGACCCCGTCGGGTAGGCGGCGCCTGCGGGGGCGTGCCAGCCCGTCCCCTCGAGCAGCCGGCGCGCGGCCGGGTCGATCAGCTGGTCCCACGGGCTGAACAGCCGGACGTGCCCCCAGGCCCGCACCCCGGCGGCGGGGTGCGGGCCCGCCTCGAGCACGCGGTGCGGGAGCCCGCGCTCGCGCAGGTGCGCGGCGGCGGCGAGCCCGACCGGGCCGGCACCGATGACGACGACGGGGAGCTCGGAGAGCGCCATGGCAGGATCCTCTTTCATCGAAGGTGGTCGATCAAGTGCGGTCAATCTACGATCGTCGATGGATGAGCGCAACCCTGGACGACGCCGCGGCCACGACCTACGCATCGTGGTTCGCCACGCTGGCCGACGCCACTCGGGTGCAGGTCCTGCACGCCGTCGCGACCGAGCCGGGCGGCATCGCCGTGGGCGCGCTGGCTCGGAAGGTCGGCATCGCCCAGCCGACGTGCTCGCACCACGTCAAGCTGCTCGCCGAGGCCGGGTTCGTCGGGCTCGAGAAGGTGGGCACCTCCACGGTCGTGCGCGTGAACGCGGCCTGCTGCGCCGGGTTGCCCCACGCCGCGGACGCGGTCATGGGCACCCTCGACACCCTCCCGTGCTGCCCCGACGACGTCCCGTCGGACGTCGTGGTCCGGGCGGTCGACGCCGCCGATCTCGACGAGCTGCGCGGCATCGACCCCGCCGTGGTCGACGCGGATTGGCTGCCCGGCCACCGCCGGGTGGCCGTGCTCGACGGCGAGGTGGTGGGGTGGGCCGCGCTCCGCGGGGTGTCCGACGACCCGGAGCTCGCCGGTGTGGCCGAGACCCACGTGGTGGTGGCAGAGCGCCACCGCGGCCGGCGCATCGGCGTCGCGCTGATCGACGCGCTCGTCCGCGGCGCTGACGCGGCGGGCCTCTGGACGTTGCAGGCCCTCATCCCCACGGACGACCGCGCGGCCCTGCGCCTGCACCGCTCCGCGGGGTTCCGCACGATCGGCGTCCGCGAACGCCTCGCGCGGACCGACGACGGCTGGCGGGACCTCGTGCTGATCGAACGCCGCCGCACCTGACCGACCTCGGATCGCGAGTTCACCTCCAGTTCACGGCCTCGTCGGAGCCGGGTCAGACGTCCACCCGACCATGGCCTCGCTGCGGGACGGGCGTGACCTGCCCGCCACCCGGCGCCCGCCGGGACCCCCCACCGAGGAGACGAACGAGCGATGCGACTGAACTGGCGTCTGATGCTCGCCCTGACCGCCGTGCTGGCGATCGTGGCGACCGGATGTGCGTCCAACGAGGACGACGGCGGAACCGACGAGGGCACGACCGGACAGACCGAGGAGGGGGCGGCGGCTGCCGGCGCCACGGAGTCCGGAGGGGACCTCGCCGGCACCATCGTCGGCGCGGGCGCGTCGTCGCAGGCCGCGGCGATGGAGGGGTGGCAGGCCGGCTTCCAGTCCGCCAACCCCGGCGTGACCGTCAACTACGACCCGGTCGGCTCCGGCGGCGGCCGCGAGCAGTTCCTGGCCGGCGCGACGATGTTCGCCGGCTCCGACGCCTACCTGGACGCCGAGGAGATCGAGCTCTCCGCCGAGCGCTGCCCCGGCGGCGAGCCCGCCATCAACCTGCCCCACTACATCTCGCCGGTCGCCGTGGCCTTCAACCTCGAGGGCATCGACACGCTCAACATGAGCCCGGACGTGATCGGCGGCATCTTCGCCGCCACGATCACCAGCTGGGACGACCCGGCGATCGCCGAGGACAACCCCGACGTGGAGCTGCCCGACCTGCCGATCAACCCGGTCCACCGCTCCGACGACTCCGGCACGACCGAGAACTTCACCGGGTACCTCGACGCGGTCGCCCCGGACGCCTGGCCCTACGGCGAGGTCGAGACCTGGCCGTCCGAGGCCGGTGGGGAGGGCGCCCCGCAGACCTCCGGCGTCGTCCAGGCCGTCACCGCCGGCAACGGGTCGATCGGCTACATGGACGCCTCGCAGATCCAGGACCTGGGCACCGTCGCCGTCGGCGTCGGCGAGGACTTCGTCCCGTTCTCCGCCGAGGCCGCCGCCGCGGTCGTCGACGTCTCGCCGCGCGCGGAGGACCGGGCCGAGGGTGACTTCGCCATCGAGCTCGCCCGCGACACCACCGAGTCGGGCGTGTACCCGATCGTGCTGGTCAGCTACCACATCGTGTGCCAGGCCTACGAGGACGCCGAGACCGTCGAGCTCGTGACGGCGTTCATGGAGTACGTCGGGTCCGAGGAGGGGCAGCAGGCCGCCGCGGAGTCCGCGGGGTCGGCGCCGATCTCCGAGGAGCTGCGTGCCGAGATCGCGGACGTGCTGTCGACGATCGAGGTCGCGTCCTGACCTGAGCAACCCACACGGTCCGCCGGCCCCCGTCACCGGTCACGTCGTCGGTCCACCAGACGACGCCGAGGTGAACGGAAGGCGAACTCTCCGTCGCCACCTTGCCGGCGGACCACCCCCCCGAAACACTGAGGACCCCGTGCGCACCCCCACGACCTCACCCGCTCCGGAGTCGCCAGCGAGCGTCACCGCCGAGCGGAGCACCAAGGGCGCCGACCGGCTGTTCGCCGGCCTCTCGACCGGCGCCGGCGTCACCATCCTCCTGCTCCTGGCGGGGGTGGCGTTCTTCCTCTTCCAGCAGTCGCTGCCAGCGCTGTCGGCGGACCCCTCGGCCCTGGCCGGCGGCGCCGACAGCCTGGGTGACTTCCTCGGCCCGCTGGTGTTCGGCACGGTGTACGCGGCCGTCCTGGCCCTGCTGCTCGCCACGCCGCTCGCAGTGGCGATCGCGCTGTTCATCAGCCACTACGCCCCCCGGCGGCTCGCGACCACCCTCGGCTACATCACCGACATCCTCGCCGCGGTGCCCTCCGTCGTGTACGGCCTGTGGGGCGTCAGCGTGCTGGCCCCGCTGATGGTGCCGCTGATGCGCGGGCTCGAGGAACGGCTCGGCGTCATCCCGCTGTTCGCGGGCCCGACGCTGACCAGCGGCCGCACGCTGATGGTCGCCGCGGTCGTGCTGGCGGTGATGATCCTGCCGATCATCACCGCGATCTGCCGCGAGATCTTCCTGCAGGTCCCACGGCTCCACGAGGAGGCCGCGCTGGCACTGGGCGCCACCCGCTGGGAGCTGATCAAGATGGCGGTGCTGCCCTACGCGCGGTCGGGGATCATCTCCGGGACGATGCTCGGCCTGGGCCGTGCGCTCGGCGAGACGATGGCGCTGGCGATCATCCTGTCCCCGGCCCGCATCATCGACCTGAACATCATCGGTGCCCAGAACCCCCAGGCGATCGCCCCGAACATCGCCCTGCGCTTCCCCGAGTCCTCCGGGATCGAGGTCAACGGCCTCTTCCTGACCGGTCTGGTGCTGTTCGCGATCACGTTCGCCGTCAACTACGGCGCACGGCGCATCACCGCCAACGCCTTCTCCGGAGCCGACTAGCGATGGCCGCCACCGAGCTTCGGGAACGGCCCGACCGCGGCCACCAGGCCGACGAGGCCACCGCTCCGACGTCCCTCACCCACGCACGCCTCTCCGACCGGGTGCCGGTCGGCATCGCCGTCGCGGCCCTCGCCGCGGCCAGCGCGATCGTGATCCCCCTCGCCGGGTTCAACCTCGCCCTGATCGCCGTAGTCGCGCTGGGAGGGTTCAGCGTCGCGCTGCACCTCGCCTCCCGGCGGGTGGAGGGGGCTCGACGAGCGGTCGACCGGACGGTGACCACGGTCGTCAGCTCGGCCTTCGCCCTGGCCGTCCTGCCCCTCGTCAGCGTGATGTGGACCGTCATCCAGCGCGGGGCGGCCCGCATCGACGGCGACTTCTTCACCATGTCGATGCGCAACATCCTCGGCGAGGGCGGCGGCGCGTCGCACGCGGTCGCGGGGACGTTGATCATCACCGGGCTGGCCGCCCTGATCAGCGTGCCGATCGGGATCATGGTCGCGATCTACCTGGTCGAGTACGGACGTGGGCCCCTGGCCCGTGGCGTGACGCTCCTCGTCGACGTCATGACCGGCATCCCGTCGATCGTGGCGGGGCTCTTCGCCGCTGGCCTGTTCACCGCCCTGTACGGCCCGGGCACCAAGAACGGCTTCGCCGGTGCCGTGGCCCTCAGCGTCTTGATGATCCCCATCGTGGTGCGCGCCGCCGAGGAGATGCTCCGGCTGGTCCCGAACGAGCTGCGCGAGGCCTCCTACGGGCTCGGCGTCCCCAAGTGGCGCACGATCACCAAGGTCGTCCTGCCGACCTCGATCGGGGGGATCCTCACCGGCATCACCCTTGCCATCGCCCGCGTGATAGGCGAGACCGCGCCGCTGCTCATCGCGGTGGGCACCACCGACAGCCTGAACCTGAACCCCTTCGCGGGGCGCATGGAGACGCTGCCCATCTTCGCCTACTACCAGTACCAGAACCCGCAGGTCAGCGACATCCAGGCGTCGTACGACCGCTCGTGGGCGGCCTCGCTGCTGCTCATGCTCATCGTCATGCTGCTGTTCGGGTTGGCCCGGGTCCTCGCCCGGGTCCTCCGACCGAAGGGATCGAAGTGAGCTCCGACAAGGCGACCGACACCCGCACCGCGCCGGTGCCCGCGGTGACCGACCTCGACGTGGAGAACGCCCTGAACCCCCAGCTCGCGGCCGCGGCCGCGGAGGGGGCGCGCCGCACCCGGCCGACGGACGGCCACAACCGGATCGACGTCACCGACCTCGACATCTACTACGGCGACTTCAAGGCCGTCGAGGGTGTCACCCTCACCATCGACCCGCGGTCGGTCACGGCGCTGATCGGCCCGTCCGGCTGTGGCAAGTCGACCTTCCTCCGGGCGCTGAACCGCATGCACGAGGTCATCCCCGGCGCCTACGTCGACGGCCACGTCGTGCTGAACGGGGAGGACCTGTACGCCCCGGGGGTCGACCCGGTGCTGGTCCGCCGCAAGATCGGGATGGTCTTCCAGCGGCCGAACCCGTTCCCGACGATGTCGATCTACGAGAACGTCCTCGCCGGCATGCGGCTCAACAACAAGAAGTTGAAGAAGGCCGCTGCCGACGACGTCGTCGAGTCGTCCCTCCGCGGCGCGAACCTGTGGAAGGAGGTCGCCGACCGGCTCGGCAAGCCGGGCTCGAGCCTGTCCGGCGGGCAGCAGCAGCGGCTCTGCATCGCCCGCGCGATCGCGCTGAAGCCCGACGTGCTGCTCATGGACGAGCCCTGCTCCGCCCTGGACCCCATCTCCACGCTGGCGATCGAGGACCTGATCAGCGACCTCAAGCAGTCCTACACGATCGTCATCGTGACCCACAACATGCAGCAGGCGTCGCGCGTGTCGGACCGGACGGGCTTCTTCAACATCGAGGGGACCGGCAAGCCCGGGAAGCTCGTCGAGATCGACGAGACGTCGGTGATCTTCTCCAACCCCGCCGAGCAGGCGACGGCCGACTACGTCACCGGCCGCTTCGGCTAACAACTCCCGAACAGCGGGCTCCGCAGACGCCCCCAGCCCACCCGGGCCGGGGGCGTTCGATCTATGCTCCCGCCGGTCGAGCAGGCACCGCACGACATGCACCGCACGTCACGCCCAGGAGGCCAGCCATGGCAGTTCGTCCACCGGTCCGGAGACGACGTGGCGCGCTCGCGCTCGCCGCGCTGGTCCTGTCGCTGCTGGTCGTGCCGGTGCTGCCGGCTGCCGCGCAGCCCGACGGCGCCAACGTGTCGATCATCAAGGACAACGAGGCGCCGTCGAACGCCGAGATCGCCGCGCGGCTCAGCGAGGAGACGCTGAGCACCTCGCAGCGGGTCGTGATCAGCCGCGACGACGACTTCGCCGACGCGCTGGCGTCCGGCATCCTGCAGGCGGACTCCCCCCTCCTGCTGGTCCCGCGCAACGGGCCCGTGCCCCCTCGCGTGCTCGGCGAGATCCAGCGCCTCGGCGCGACCGGGGCGGTCATCCTCGGCGGCACCGGCGCGGTCGCGCCCGCCGTCGCGGAGCAGCTCGCCGACGCGGGGCTCAGCGTCGAGCGCCGCCAGGGCGGCAGCCGCATCGAGACCGCCATCGACATCGCCAGGACCGAGGCGCCCGACGCCACGACGGCCATCCTGGCCCGCGCGTTCGCGGCCGACCCCGCCAACCCGACCCAGGCCTTCGCCGACGCGCTCGGCGCCGGGGCGATGTCGGCGGAGAACGGTTGGCCGATCCTGCTGTCGAGCACCGAGGCGCTGACCGCGGCCACCCGCGACTACCTGGCCGACTCGGACATCGACGAGATCCAGCTCGTCGGCGGCACCGCCGCGCTGTCCGAGGCGGTCGAGGCCGAGATCCGGGACATGGGCATCACCACCACCCGCATCGCCGGTGACAGCCGCGCCGAGACGGCCCTCGAGATCGCCAAGGCCCAGGGCGCGGACTCCGCCGCGGACATCGACCACGTCGTGCTGGTCGACGGCACCAGCCCCGACGGCTGGGCCGGCGGGTTCGCCTCCGCGGCGCGCGCCGCGGCGCTGGACGCGCCGATCGTCCTGGCCGACGGGGTCCGCCTGCCCCCGCAGACCGAGGCGTTCCTCGCCGAGGGGACCTCCTTCGCCCAGGACGGCGACCTGACGATCACCTGCGTGACCCACCCGCTGGCCTGCACCGAGGGCCGCCGTGCGCTCGGGCTCAGCGACTACCCGGTGCTGACCCTCGAGCCGCCGCGCGGCGTCCTCGTCCAACCGGGCCAGCAGGTCCGCCTGACCCTGTCGCCGGCCAGCGAGGGCGCGGACGTCGAGATCCTCACCGAAGGGACCTGCCTCGGGGAGTCCCAGCTGGTGCAGACCGACTCGAGCGGCCACGCGACGGTCACGTTCGCCTCCGAGCTGCCGCCCCTGACCTGCCTGCTGACCATCACCTACACCGGCGTCGAGGGCGACGCGTTCCTGCGCAGCACCGTCGCCTACGTCACCGAGGGGCAGCCGGCCCGGACGGCGGATCAGGCCTTCATCGCCTCCGACGTGCTCGCGTTCGGCAGCGTCGTGCCGGACCAGCCCGTCTTCGTCAACGACACCGTCACCTGCACCCCGCCCGGCGGGACGCCGACCAGCCGGAGCGCCTGGGCGATGCAGGCCCAGCACCAGCAGGACGGCGCGCCCGGCTACGACTTCGTCAACGTCGGGTCCGAGCCGCTGGTGACCTCGCCGGACGCCAGCTGCGAGATCCAGATCACGCCGCCGCCACAGGCCACCCGCGTGTTCTGGGGCCTCTACACGTTCACCGACTCGAGCCTGCGGGTGCCCCTCGCCCTCGGCACCGGCACGACCGCCCGCTTCGACCTCGCCCAGATCGCGGCCCAGACCGGCGTGGACACCCGTGACCTCTCGGTCCGCTGGGTGGTCCAGATCGACGACCCCGCACCGACGGCGCCGCAACCGCCGCCACCGGGCGTCGCCGGCGTCCTCAACAACCCCGACGGCATCCCGGTCACCTGCGGCGGGCAGGTCTTCGGGCCCGGCGTCCACCTCGTCGGACCGGACGTGCGGTGCAGCGCCGCGATCGACCACCCGGCCTTCCACGTCCTGCTGGTCCAGCCCGACCGGCCGAACGTGAGCGCCCCCTCCGTCGAGTTCACGACGCTCGCCGACACCCGGTTCACGACCGTCCGCGCGCAGCTGCTCTACGAGCCGCCGCCGGTCGGCGAGGACGGCGGCGCGTGCGACACCGCCGCGCCGCTCCAGCTCGGCGTCCAGGACGCCGGGGCGGTGACCGAGCCCGAGGAGCTGCGCTTCCACGTCATCGACCTCGACGCCGGTGAGTCCGTCAGGATCAGGGCCGACGCCGCGTTCGGCGACTTCGACCCGATCATCGCGGTCGCCGGCCCGGACGGGCGCATCCTCGCCGAGAACGACGACGAGTCGCTGCCCTCCGGCGAGCGGGCGGGCGTCGGCAGCCGCATCGACCTCACCGCCGAGGACTCCGGCACCCACTGCATCGCCGTCTCGGGCTTCGGCGGGTCGATCGGCGACTACCTGATCGCCGTCGACCCGGCCCCGGTGTTCGCCGACGAGGGGACCTTCGACGAGGAGTTCCCGGCCTTCGGCCTGACCGTCGACGGCACCGCCGGTGACGTGGTGATCATCGAGCTGCGGCGCCGCACGGAGTTCGACGGCACCGACCCGGTCCTCGACGTCTACGACCCCCAGGGGACCCTGGTGGCGACCGATGACGACGGGGGCGGGTTCCCGAACGCGCGCATCACCTACACCCTCCCCACCACCGGGGTCTACGAGGTCGTCGGCGCCACCTACGACGAGTTCACCCTCGGACCGTTCACCATCGAGGCCTCGGTCATCGAGGTCGACGGCGGTGCCAGCGCCTTCGCCGGGCTCACCCCCGCCGGCTGACCCGGCAGTCGACCTGCGATACATCACCGTCATCGACCCCGGGTAGCGTTGCGCTGCCGGCGTGCGGCGCCGGCAGCGCAGCGAGGAGGCGATGCAGCTGGCCGAGAGCGGGATGTGGACGGGCTACCGCAGCGACGGCTGCTGGGACGAGGTGGTGGGACCCGACGGGCGGGTCCGGCCCGGGTGCGACCGGGTCGTGCAGATCCTCGACGACATCGGTGACGGGCTGATCGACCGGCAGGCGTCCGCGGACGTGGCGATCAAGGCGATGGGGATCACCTTCACGGTGTACTCCGAGGGGCAGAACATCGACCGGGCCTGGCCCTTCGACATCATCCCGCGGGTCATCACGACCGACGAGTGGGCGCGGATCTCGGAGGGGTTGGTCCAGCGCCTCACCGCGCTCAACGCCTTCATCGACGACCTCTACAACGACCAGCGGATCATCCGCGAGGGCGTCGTCCCCCGCGAGGTCCTCGACAGCTCGGTGAACTACCGCCCCGAGTGCCGCGGCATCTCACCCAAGGGCGGTGTGTGGGCGCACATCAGCGGCAGCGACCTGGTCCGCGACCAGGACGGGGTCATGTACGTCCTCGAGGACAACCTCCGCGTCCCGTCCGGCGTCAGCTACATGCTCGAGAACCGCGCGGTGACCAAGCGCGTGCTGGCCGAGGCGTTCTTCGACCTCGACATCCACCCGATCGACGGGTACCCGAACGCGCTGCGCGACACGTTGGCCGACCTGTCCCCGCGACCCGTCGACGACCCGGTCATCTGCGTCCTGACCCCGGGCGTGTTCAACTCCGCCTACTTCGAGCACGCGTTCCTGGCCCAGGAGATGGGCGCCCACCTCGTCGAGGGGACGGATCTGTTCGTCGACGACGACGGGTCCGACGGGCCGGCGGTCTTCCTCCGCACCGTGGAGGGACCGGTTCGCGTCGATGTGATCTACCGGCGCATCGACGACGCGTTCATCGACCCGGAGGCGTTCCGCCCCGACTCCGTCCTCGGCGTGCCCGGCCTGCTGCGGGCCTGGCGGGCCGGCACGGTCGCGTTGGCCAACGCTCCCGGCGCGGGGGTGGCGGACGACAAGGTCGTCTACGCCTACGTGCCCGACATCATCCGCTTCTACCTCGACGCCGACCCGCTGATCCCGAACGTGCCGACCTTCCTGTGCAGCGACGAGGCCCAGCGCAGCCACGTGCTGGCCAACCTCGACGAGCTGGTCGTCAAGCCCGCCAACGAGTCAGGCGGGTACGGCCTCTTCATCGGCCCGAAGGCGACGGCGGCGGAGAAGGCGGAGGTCCGCGAGCGCATCCTCGCCGACCCCCGCAACCACATCGCCCAACCCACCCTGTCGCTGTCCACCGCGCCGACGCTGCGGGACGGGCGGATCGTGCCGCGCCACCTCGACCTGCGGCCGTTCATCCTCAGCGGGCCGAAGCCGTACGTCACCAACGGCGGCCTGACCCGCGTCGCCCTCGTCGAGGGGTCCCTCGTCGTCAACTCCTCCCAGGGCGGCGGGTCGAAGGACACCTGGATCGTCGACCCGAACGTCCACCCCATGCACCCGACCACCGACGTCTGATCCGGAGGCCACCGCCCATGCTCCTCTCCCGCCTCGCCGAGCACGTCTACTGGGCCGGCCGGTACCTCGAGCGGGCGGAGGGGACCGCCCAGATGGTCCGGGCCACGACCGAGCTGTACCTCGACCTCCCCCGATCGGTGAGCGTCGGTTGGCGCCCGCTGCTCGCGGTCACCGGCGCCGAGGGCAGCTATGAGGAGGTGGTCCGCACCGACGGCACCGGTGCGGTCGCCACCGAGGAGCACCAGATCGTCGGGTTCCTCACCACGAGGTCGGACAACCCCGGGTCGGTGCTCGCGTCGATCACCGCCGCGCGGACCAACCTCCGGGCCGTCCGCGCGCTGCTCCCCCGACGCGGCTGGGAGGTCGCCAACAGCCTGTTCCTGTGGGCGACGGAGAACGACGCCCTGGCCGTGCCGCGTCGCAGCCGCCTCGACTGGCTCGGCGAGATCGTGCAGCGCTGCCACACCGTCGCCGGCGTGCTCGACGCGACGATGAGCCACGACGACGCGTACGCCTTCCTGCAGATCGGGCGTCACCTCGAGCGCGCGGACCTCACCACGCGGGTCATCGACGTGCAGGCGGCCATCCTGCTCGACCACCGCCTCGGCGACGGCACCCTCCCCTACGCCGACGTGACCTGGATGGGCGTGCTCAAGTCGGTGTCGGCGATGCAGATGTTCCGCCGGGTCGCGCGGGCCGGCGTGTCGGGGCCGCGGGCGCTCGACTTCCTGCTGTGTGACAGCCAGTTCCCGCGGTCGGTCGAGTTCTGCCTCACCGAGCTGTCCCGCCGCCTCCTCGAGCTGCCCCACCACGACGACGCCATGGCGGCCTGCGCCGCCGCGCAGCAGACCCTGACCGAGACCGACCTGACCGGGTTGTCGGGCACCGAGCTGCACCGGTTCGTGGACGTCCTGCAGACCCGGCTCGGCGCGATCAACGCAGCGATCGCCGACACCTGGTTCGCGCCCGTGCCGGCCGCGCACGCGCGCATCGACCTCGACCAGCCCGATGCGCCGAGCCCCACGCAGTCCCAGGGGCAGCGGTCGGGTGCGGTCCACGTGTCCTGACCGCCTCGAACGCCTCCGAGGAGACGCCCCTGTGGCCATCCACGTCGCGCTGACCCACCGCACGACCTACCGCTACGACCGACCGGTCGGGCTCAGCCCGCACATCGTCAGGCTGCGGCCGGCACCGCACACCCGCACGCCGATCAGCGCCTACTCGCTGCGGGTGACGCCCGAGGAGCACTTCCTCAACTGGCAGCAGGACGCCTTCGGCAACTACCTGGCGCGGCTCGTGTTCCCGTCGCCGTCCACCGAGCTGTCCTTCACCGTCGACCTCGTCGCCGACATGACGACGATCAACCCGTTCGACTTCTTCGTGGACGAGACGGCTGAGCGCTACCCGTTCACCTACGACGAGTCGTCCCGGCGCGACCTCGGGGTCTACACCGAGACCGCGGAGCCGGGGCCCCTCCTCACCGAGTGGCTGGCCGACCGCACCCGCGACCTCGTCGAGCCGACCGGCGCGGGCCGGATGCGCACGATCGACGTGCTCGTCGAGGTCAACCGGCGCCTCAACGCCGACATCGCCTACACCACGCGGATGGAGCCGGGCGTGCAGACGCCCGAGGAGACCCTCGACAAGGCCCTCGGGTCCTGCCGCGACTCCGGCTGGCTCCTCGTCCAGATCATGCGCCACCTCGGCCTGGCCGCCCGGTTCGCCTCCGGCTACCTGGTGCAGCTGACCGCCGACGTCGCGTCCCTCGACGGGCCGAGCGGTCCGGCCGAGGACTTCACCGACCTGCACGCCTGGACCGAGGTGTACCTGCCGGGTGCCGGCTGGATCGGCATGGACCCGACGTCCGGGCTGTTCGCCGGCGAGGGCCACATCCCCCTCGCCTGCACCCCCGATCCCCGCAGCGCCGCACCGGTCGAGGGGGCGGTCGACCCCGCCGAGGTGACCTTCGAGCACGAGAACCTCGTCGCGCGCATCCACGAGGACCCCCGCGTCACCAAGCCCTACACCCCCGCGCAGTGGGACGCCGTCGTCCAGCTCGGCCGTGCGGTCGACGAGGACCTGCGCGCCGGGGACGTCCGCCTGACCCAGGGCGGCGAGCCGACGTTCGTGTCGATCGACGACATGGAATCCCCGCAGTGGACCACCGCGGCGGACGGCCAGCACAAGCGCGAGCGGGCCTGGGACCTGGCCCAGCGCCTGTTCCGCCGCTTCGCCGCGGACGGCGTGATCCACCACGGGCAGGGCAAGTGGTACCCCGGCGAGCCCCTGCCGCGGTGGCAGACCAGCCTGGCGTGGCGGGCCGACGGCGGGGTCCTGTGGCGCGACCCCTCGCTGCTGGCCGACCCGTGGCGACCGCGCTCGGGCGCGTCGTCGGCCACCCCGAAGGACGCCGAGGCGCTGGCCCGCGCCATCGCCGACTCCTTCGGCGTGCCCCAGGACAACGTCCACGCCGCCTACGAGGACGAGCTCCACCGCCTGTGGCGCGAGGCGACCCTGCCCGTCGGCCCCGCCCCGGAGGTGGACGTCGACCCGACCGACGAGCGGCTCGTGGAGCCCGACGAGCGCCGCCGCCTCCTCGCGGCCATCGACGGTCGCGACCTGGCCGCCCACGGCTTCGCGGTGCCCCTCCACCACGACGGCGACCGCTGGGCCACCGCGCGCTGGCGCTTCCGGCGGGGCCGGCTGGTGCTGATCCCCGGCGACTCGCCCATGGGGTTCCGCCTGCCGCTCCCCGGCCTGAGCTGGCGCGACGCCCGCCCCGCACCCGAGCGGTCCACCTTCGAGCAGCTGCACCGCCTGCCCGACCGCGACGCCCACGATCGCACCACCGACCTGCAGGCGATGGGGATCGCGATCGACGACGGCCCGTTCAGCGCGGTGTGCGTCGAGGAGCGCGAGGGGCGGCTGCACGTCTTCCTCCCGCCGCTCACCCACCTCGAGCACGCCCTGGACCTCCTCGGGGTCGTCGAGGACGCCGCGGCGGACCTGTCGGCTCCGGTCGTCATCGAGGGCTACGAGCTGCCCGGCGACCCGCGGCTCCGCACGCTCATGATCGCCCCCGATCCGGGCGTGATCGAGGTGAACGTCCACCCCGCGGCGGACTTCGACGAGCTGACCGCGATCGTCGAGGGCGTCTACGACGACGCCCACCACGCGCGCCTCGGCACCGAGACGTTCGACCTCGACGGCAGCCACACCGGATCCGGTGGCGGCAACCACATGACGCTCGGCGGTCCCACGCCGGCGGACTCGCCGCTGCTGCGCCGTCCCGACCTGCTGCGCAGCATCATCACCTGGTGGCAGCACCACCCCTCCCTCTCCTACCTGTTCAGCGGCAAGTTCGTCGGCCCGACGTCGCAGGCGCCCCGCGTGGACGAGGGACGCCCGGAGGTGCTCGGTGAACTCGAGACGGCCTTCGCCGAGCTGGACCGCATGGCCGAGGTGTACGACGGCGAGCCCCCGGCGTGGGTGGTCGACCGGTCCCTCCGCCACCTGCTGACCGACCTGACGGGCAACACCCACCGGGCGGAGTTCTGCATCGACAAGCTCTACAGCCCCGACTCCGAGCGCGGCCGGCTGGGGCTGGTCGAGCTGCGCGGCTTCGAGATGCCGCCGCACCCGCAGATGGCGCTCGTGCAGTCGCTCCTGGTCCGCGCGCTCGTCGCCCGGTTCTGGGCCGAGCCGTACCGGGCCCCGCTGGTGCGGTGGGGGTCGCTGCTGCACGACCGGTTCCTGCTGCCCTGGTTCGTCCGCGCCGACGCCCACGAGGTGGTCCGGGATCTGCGCGACCACGGCTACGACGTCGACCCGGCCTGGCTGGAGCCCTTCGTCGAGTTCCGGTTCCCCCGGCTCGGCACGGCGGTCGTCGACGGTGGCCACGGCGCCGTCGAGATCGAGCTCCGCAAGGCCGTCGAGCCCTGGCAGGTCCTCGGTGAGGAGGCGACGGGCAGCGGCACGGCCCGCTTCGTCGACTCCTCCGTCGAGCGCGTGCAGGTGAAGGTGGCCGGCCTGACGCCGGATCGCCACCTCCTCACCTGCAACGGCGCGCCGGTGCCCCTGACGCCGACGACCACCGACGGCGTCAGCGTCGGCGCGGTGCGCTTCAAGGCGTGGCAGCCGCCGTCGGGGATGCACCCGACGATCGGGGTCCAGTCGCCCCTGACCTTCGACGTGGTCGACCGCTGGAACCGCCGATCCCTCGGCGGGGCCCGCTACCACGTCACCCACCAGGGGGGCATGGCCTACGAGCGGCCGCCGGTCAACGCCCTCGAGGCCGACTCCCGCCGCGTCAACCGCTTCGAGTCCATCGGGCACACGCCGGGCCCGATCGACGTCGATGCGCTCGACCGGATGCGGATCGCCGAGGGCGGTGAGTACCCTCACACCCTTGACCTCCGTCGACCTCACGGCCAGCAGCCGGGCTAGCGCGCGATGACCCCCAGCCGGGCGGCGGCGGCGGAGCCGCTGCTCAGCCGGTACCGCCCCGACGGCCACGACGAGATGCTCGCCGACGACGGGACGGTGCGGGCGCCGTGGCGCCCCCTCAGCCGCGCCCTCGCCGGCATGGACCTGCGGGACGTCCGCCGCCAGCGCGCCGAGGTCGCCCGCCTCCTCGACGACGACGGGGTCACGTACCACATCCCCGGCACCGGCGAGCGGCGCCGCTGGCAGCTCGACCCCCTCCCCCTGGTCGTCGCGGCGGAGGACTGGACGGCCATCGCCTCCGGCGTCGCCCAGCGCGCGGAGCTGCTCAACCTGGTGCTGGCCGACCTCTACGGGCCGCAGCGGCTCCTCGCCGAGGGGCTGCTGCCGCCGCGGCTGGTGCTCGGCCACCCCGGGTTCCTCCGCCAGCTGCACGGCCAGCGCGTGCCCGGCGCCCACCAGCTGTTCACCTACGCCGTCGACCTGGTCCGCGACCGCGACGGCGACCCGGTCGTCCTCGGCGACCGGACCCAGGCGCCCAGCGGCGCCGCCTACGCCCTGCAGAACCGCGTGGTGACGTCGCGCGTCCTCGGCCAGCTGCACCGCACCAGCCAGGTGCAGCGGCTGGCGCCCTACTTCCGGGCCCTGCGCAAGGGCCTCGCCGAGGTCGCGCCGGCCGGCACCACCCTGCCGCGGACGGTCCTGCTGACGCCCGGCTCACGCAACGAGACCGCGTTCGAGCACGCCTTCCTGGCTGCCCGGCTCGGCCTCAGCCTGGTGGAGGGATCCGACCTGCTCGTCTCCGACGGGCGGGTGTGGCTCCGCGCCCTCGGCCACCTCGAGCCCGTCGACGTGATCCTCAGGCGCGTCGACCAGGAGTGGTGCGACCCGCTCGAGCTGCGCGGCGATTCGCTCATCGGCGTGCCAGGCCTGGTCCAGGCGGTCCGCGACGGCACGGTGACGGTCGTGAACCCCCTCGGCAGCGGGGTGCTCGAGAACCCCGCGCTCCAGGCGTTCCTCCCCGACATCGCCGTCGCCCTGCTCGGCCAGCCCCTCCGGCTGCGGGGGGTGGAGACCCGCTGGCTCGGCCGGTCCGACGCACGGCGCGAGGTCCTCGCCGACCCCTCCCGCTGGGTCCTGAAGCCCGTGGCCCGCGTCGCCGGGGCCGACAACGCGGTGATCGGCGCGCACCTGTCGGCCGCCGAACGCCGGGCGCTGGTGGCCGCCGTCACCGCCAGGCCGCACGACTGGGCGGCCCAGCAGCACCTCGATCCGGCCTCCGCGCCGACCCTCGCCCCCTCCGGCGTGGTGGCCCGCCAGACGCTGCTGCGCGCCTTCGCGGTCGCCGACGGGGAGGGCTACGCGGTGATGCCCGGCGGCCTGACCCGTGTCGCGGCGGAGGACGGCGCGCCGATCGCCAACCACCGCGGCGCGGTGTCGAAGGACACGTGGGTGCTGGCCGGCGCGCCCGAGCGGATGACCGGGTTCTGGATGGACGGCGTCGACGACGCCGTCGAGGTGCCCGCCTCCGGCATGCCGTCGCGAGCGGCCGAGAACCTGTTCTGGCTGGGCCGGTACGCCGAGCGGGCCGAGGGCGTCGCCCGACTGCTGCGCGAGATCGAGGACCGCCGCACCGAGTTCAGCGACGGACACGCACCCTCCGCCGAGCGGGCCGCCGCGGGGACCGCCTGCGTGCGGGCGCTGCTGCAGGCCCTCACCCAGGTCACCACCACGTACCCCGGGTTCGTCGGGCCGGGGGCCGACGCCCTCCTCGCCGACCCCGACGACGAGCTCGACGTCATCGCGGGGGACGACTCGCGGCCGGGCACGCTCGCCCACGCCATCGCCCGGCTGCTCGACGCGGCGGACGCCGTCCGCGACCAGCTCTCCGGCGACACCTGGCTGGTCGTCACCGACCTCGAGCGCCGCGTCCGGCTGACCGAGGAATCCGGCGGCGTCCGGCCGCCGGGCGCCCGCGGGTCCGGGATGGCCGTGGGGGACATCGCGACGATCCTCCACGGGCTCCTCGCCATCCAGGGCCTCGGGGCGGAGAACATGGTCCGCGACGCCGGCTGGTACTTCATGGACGCCGGCCGGCGCCTCGAGCGGTCCCTGCAGGTCATCGCCCTGCTGCGGGCGACCACGACGCACGTGCGGGACACCGCGGCGGACAGCCTGGTGCTCGAGTCGGTCCTCCGGGTCGCCGAATCGATCATCACCTACCGCCGCCGCTACCGCTCCCACGCCCAGATCGTCACGCTGCTCGACCTGCTGCTCATCGACCCGGACAACCCGCGGTCGCTGACCTACCAGCTCGACCTGCTCGGCCGTGACCTCCGCGAGCTGCCGGACCGACCGCCCGCGGGACGGGTGTCGGCGACCGAGCGGGCGGTCCTCGAGGCCTCCACCGCGCTGCGGGTGGCCGACACCCGGGCGCTGGTCGCTGCGGTCGACGGCGGCGTCCGCGGCGACCTCGACGAGTTCCTGGCCCACCTGCACACGTCGCTGACCCGGGCCGGGGACGACCTCGAGGCGCGGCACTTCACGCACCTGAAGCGCCAGCGCGCCATCGCGATCGCCACGGACCAGCCCGTGTGGACCCCGGCGGGGACGCCGTGACCTTCGCGATCACGCACCGCACCGCCTACGCCTACGAGGCGGAGGTGTCGGCCAGCTACGGCGAGGCGCACCTGCTGCCGCGGGACCTGCCCCACCAGCGGGTGCTCGCGCGCGCGATCACCATCGATCCCGCGCCGGACGAGCAGGTCGACCGCACCGACTGGTTCGGGAACGCGACGACCTGGTTCGCCCTGCGGGCACCGCACACCGCGCTCGAGGTGACCGCCACCAGCACCGTCGAGATCACCGGGCGGGACGGGACGTCGGACCTGCTCGCCGCGCAGCCGTGGGAGGACGTCCGCGACGCCCTCGTCGCCGCCGGGGAGGGGGACGGCGCGCCACCGGATCCCGAGCTGCTGGCCGCCGTCGAGCTGAGCCTCCCCTCCCCCCAGGCGGCGCCGACCGCCGCGGCGGCCGCGTTCGCGCTGCCGTCATTCCGGCCGGGCCGTCCGATCCTCGACGCCGTCGAGGACCTGTCCCACCGCGTCCACGCCGGGCTCGCCTTCCGCCCCGGCGCCACGGCGGTGGGGACCCCGGTCGACGACGTCCTCGCCCGCCGCGCGGGGGTGTGCCAGGACTTCGCCCACCTGACGATCGCGGCCCTGCGGTCGATGGGGCTCGCGGCCCGCTACGTCAGCGGCTACCTGGAGACCGACCCGCCGCCCGGACGACCCAAGCTGCAGGGCGCGGACGTCAGCCACGCCTGGGTCTCGGTGTACGTGCCGCAGACCGGCTGGGTCGACGTCGACCCGACCAACGACCAGTTCGTCGGCGACCGGCACATCACCACCGCCTGGGGACGCGACTACGGTGACGTCGCGCCCCTCAAGGGCGTCATCTTCACCGACGGGGACACCGAGGCGCTGACCGTCAGCGTCGACGTCCGCCGGGTGGGCGCCGACGGGAGGCACGCATGAGTAGTCAGGACGACCACGTCATCGGGCTGAGCGACCTGGCCCCCCAGATGTGGGAGGAGGTGGTCCTCCAGACCGTCCGCGACACCCACGAGGCCGTCGCCGACCGGGCCTTCGGGCTGGTGCCCGGATCGGACGTGCCGAAGGCCGTCCACGACGGCGTCGCCGACCTGGTGTACGGGGCGCTCACGATGGCGACGCGGGGCACGCGGCGCCTGGCGGGGACCCTCGCCCGTGCGACGGGCCAAGCCCGCGACCCCGACGCGCTCGAGCGGAGCGTGGCCTGGCGGACCGCGCTCGCGATCCTGAACGGCGTGCTCGGCGACCTGCTCGAGTCCCAGGGCAACCCCCTCGCCCTGGGCATGACCGTGCGGGTCGACGCCCGGGACGTCGCGGTGGAGACCGACGCGCTCCGCGAGGCCTTCCCGGATGCCCGCCCCCGCGTCGCGGTCCTCCTGCACGGGCTGGTCGAGAACGACGAGTCCTGGTCGTTCAAGGCCGCCTCCCGCGGCATCACCTACCCCGAGGTCCTCACCGACCTCGGCGTCACCCCCGTCCTGCTGCGCTACAACACCGGCCGGCACGTCTCGGCCAACGCGGCGGACCTGACGGCGCTGCTCGAGCGGCTCGTGGCCGTCTGGCCCGTCGGCGTCGACGAGCTGATCCTCATCGGGCACTCGATGGGTGCGCTCGTGATCCGCGGCGCCGGGGAGTGCGCCCGCATCGAGGGGCACCGCTGGCCCGACCGCACCCGCCACGTCGTCATGCTCGGCGCGCCGCACCTGGGTGCCCCCCTCGAGAAGGTCGCGAACGCCGGCGCGTGGCTGCTGTCGGCGATCCCGGAGTCCGCGGCGTTCGGCGCGATCCTGCGCCGGCGCAGCGCCGGCATCAAGGACCTGCGCCACGGCTACCTCACCGAGGAGGACTGGTCGGAGAAGGATGCCGACGCCTGGCGCTCGGACCCCGCCAGGGCCGTCGACCGCCTCGCGGAGGCCGGGCACCACGTCGTCGGCGCGACGCTCGGCGCCACGCAGGGCCACCCGCTGAGCCGCACGATCGGGGACCTCCTGGTCATGTGGGGCTCGGCCAGCGCACACGCCCAGGAGTGGGCGCGGGTCGCGAGCGTCCGCCACGTCGGCTCGGCGGACCACTTCGCGCTGCTCAACCACCCCGACGTCGCCGACCTGCTGACCGCGATCGTCGTCGACGGGGCCGCCGCGGAGTCCGTCGGCGACGTCGCGGAGGAGGCTGCCGACCGGGGCTGAGACGGCGTGCACAATGGCGCGCACCCGCACCGAGGAGGAGCTGTGGAGATCGCCGGGGAGCAGATCCCCACCGTCGTCGTCGTGATCGGCGTCGTGGCGCTGCTGGCGCAGGTCGCGGTCCTGATCGACTTGGCCCGCCACGACGTCAAGCAGCTGCCGAAGTGGGCGTGGGCGTTGATCGTGGTCCTGGTGAGCTTCCCGATCGGGGCGATCCTGTACGTCGTCGCAGGTCGGGTCCGGCCGGGCGAGCACCCCCAGGAGGAGCCCGGATGGGGACCGCCGACGCAGTCAGCGCCGCTCGTCGCGCCCGACCGGCCGCCGGTGACCGCCCTCGACGATCGCGACGCGGTGGTCCGCACCTCGGGGCTGCGGAAGGTCTACGGCGACCACGCCGCCCTCGACGACGTCGACCTGGTCGTCCCCCGCGGCGTGATCTACGGGCTGATCGGCCCCAACGGGGCGGGGAAGACGACGCTGCTGTCGATCCTGGCCGGCCTCCGCCGCCCGAGCGCCGGCACCATCGACCTGGCCGTACCGCGCACCGACATGGGGGTGCTGGTCGACACCCCGCTGTTCGAGCCGTGGCTCACCGCCCGCGAGGTCGTCGACCTGTCGCGGCACCTGACCGCCCCGCACCTCGGCCACGAGCACGTCGAGGCCGCCATCGCCGAGGTGCACCTCTCCGAGGCGATCGACCGCGAGGTCGGCGGGTTCTCCCGCGGGATGCTCCAACGCCTCGGCCTGGCCGCCTGCATCGTCGGCGACCCCGAGGTGCTGCTCCTCGACGAGCCGTCCTCGGCCCTCGACCCGACCGGGCGCCGCGAGGTCCTCGACCTGATCGGCCGGCTCGCCCGCACCAAGACCGTGATCCTCTCCACCCACATCCTGTCCGACGTGCAGCAGGTCGCCGACGTGGTCGGGGTGATCGACGGCGGCACCCTGCGCTTCCAGGGACCGATCGCCGACCTCCTCGCGCGCACCAGCACCGCCTACGCCCTGCACGTCCGACCGCCGGCCGACGCCGTCCTGGCCGCCCTGCGGTCCGAGGGGTGGGTCCACCAGGCCGTCGAGCAGGCGCCGGGGCGGATCCACCTGGTCGTGTCGGACGCGGTCGCCGCCGAGCGCCACATCCCGCGGATCCTCGCCGCGGAGGGGGCGGACCTGATCGCCTTCACCCCGGCCACGGACCTCGAGACCGCCTTCCTCGAGCTGGTGCGGACATGAGCGCCGCACCAGGCTCGACGGCCATCCCGCCGGCGACGCGCCGGCCGATGACGCTGTGGCGCCTCGAGGTCGCGCGAGCCGTCCGGACGCACCGCTGGCTGATCGTCGTCGGCGTGTACGCGCTGTTCGGCGTCCTCGGGCCGGTGACGGCCCGCTACATCAACGAGATCATCGCCCGGTTCGGCGGTGGGGTGCAGATCACCGCCCCGGACCCGCAACCCGCCGACGGGATCGTCCAGTTCCTGTCGAACGCGAGCCAGCTCGGCCTGCTCGCCGTCGCCGTCGTCGCGGCGGGCGCGCTCGCGGTGGACGCCCGGCCGGAGGTGTCGGCGTTCCTCCGCACGAAGGTGGACCACCCGCGGTGGCTGGTGGTCCCGCCGTACCTGGTCACCACGGCCGTCGCCGCCCTGGCCCTGGTGGTGGGGACCGTCATCGCCTGGTCGCTGTCGGTCGTGCTGCTGGGCGCCATCGACGTCGGCGCGCTCGTCGTCGGGACGCTCTACGGCATCGGCTACCACGCGTTCGCCGTGGCGGTCGTCGCCGCCGTCGCGAGCGCCGTCCGCGGGCAGGGCGCCACGATCCTGACCACGATCGGCGTGCTGCTCGCGTTCCCGATCGTCGGCGTGGTCGACGCCGTCCGGCCGTGGCTGCCCAGCGAGCTGCTGACGGCGGCCGCCGCGATGGTGGCCGGCGTGCCCGCCGGCGACTACGTCCGGGCTGTCGTCGTCACGGTCGTGGCCACCCCGCTGCTCGTGCTGCTGGCGGTCCGTCGGACGGGTCGTCGCGAGCTCTGACGGCGTCGGGTGGCCCCGAGGGGTGCGTCCACCCCTCCCCCGTGCACGCCTGCACCCCTCGCGGGCGCACGGCTCGACCACCACGGGCCGTGATCAGCCGAGCGGTCGGTGACCTGCGCAGGTCGTGCGCTCGCCGTCCCACAGATCGACCACTGCGGAGCTGTCCACCCCGGTCGATCGTGGTCGATCCGTGCGGGAGGGGAGGGGGGAGGGGGTCGGGGTGACGGGTCAGGCGGTGGTCGGTGGGGTGACGGCGGCGAGGGTCTGCAGGATCCGCTCGCGGGTGTCGGCGGGGTCGATCACGTCGTCGATCTCGGCGTACGTGGCGACGTTGAGCCCCCGGGCGCCGGCGTGGGCGGCGTCGATCAGCGCCTGCTCCCGGGCGGCCCGCTCGTCGGGGTCCTCGATGGACTCGAGCTCGCGGCGGAAGCCCAGGCGGACCGCGCCCTCGAGCCCCATCGGCCCGAGCTCGGCGGTCGGCCAGCCCACCGTCAGCGCGGGGACCTTCAGGTGCCCGCCGAGCATGGCCTGGGCGCCCAGCCCGTAGGCCTTCCGCGTGACGACCGCGATGATCGGCACGCCGAGCCGCGCGCCCGCCACGAACATGCGGGAGAAGCGCCGCACCCCGCCGTCGCGCTCGGCCTCGGGGCCGACCATGAACCCGGGCGTGTCGCACAGCACCACGACGGCCAGCCCGTAGGCGTCGCACAGCTCGAGGTGCCGGCTGACCGCGTCCGCGCCGTCTGCGTCGATCGCGCCGCCCAGGTGGCGCGGGTCGTTGGCGACGACGCCGACCGGCTGGCCGCCGATGCGCGCGAACGCCGTCACCACCCCCGGGGCGAAGCCGGGCCGGAGCTCGAGCACCGAGCCCGGGTCGGCCAGCACCTCGACGATGCGCCGCACGTCGTAGGTCCGCTTGCGGTTCTCCGGCACCGCGTCGCGGAGCGCGGTCTGGTCGTGCGGCTCCGGTGCCGCGACGGGCCCCTGGGTGTAGGACAGGTACTGCTGGGCCGCCGCGACGGCCGCCGCCTCGTCGCGGACCAGCACGTCGACCACGCCGTTGGCGACCTGGACGTCCATCGGCCCGATGTCGTCGGGGTCCACGACGCCGAGGCCACCGCCCTCGATCATCGCCGGCCCGGCCATCCCGAGCGTCGACCCCTCCGTGGCGATGATCACGTCGGCGCTGCCGGCCAGCGCGGCGTTGCCGGCGAAGCACCGGCCGTTGACGATCGCCACCGTCGGCACGCGGCCGGAGAGGCGGGCGAACAGCTCGAAGGCCTCGGCGTCGAGCCACGACGCGCCTGCGCCGTCGGTGTCGCCCGGACGCCCCCCGCCCCCCTCGGCGAACACGACCACGGGCAGCCGGTGGGTGTGGGCCAGCCGGAAGAGGCGGTCCTTCTTGTGGTGGTTCGTCAGGCCCTGCGTGCCCGCCAGGACGGTGTAGTCGTACGCGGCCACCGCGACGCGGGCGCGTGCCGGGCCGACCAGGTCGGCGTTGACCGTGCCGGTCCCGGTGATCAACCCGTCGGCCGGTGTGCGGGCGAGCAGCTCATCGAGGCCGCGGCGACCGCGCTGGGCGGCGATGCCCAGGCCGCCGTACTCGCTGAAGCTGCCCTCGTCGAGCAGGTCGGCGACGTTCTCCCGAGCCGTCCGCATGCCCCGGTCGTGCCGACTGGCCACCGCCTCGGGCCGGGCGTCGTCCGCCAGCAACCCGCGACGTCGGCGCACCTCGGCGAGATCGGTGCGGACCCCGGTCGCGCCATCGCCGGCCGGGGCCGCTGGACGGTCGGCGGCCGGCGCCTCGGCCGGGCCGATCAGCGCCAGCCGCTGCCCCGCTGCGACCCCGTCGCCGACCACGACGTCGACGGCAGCCACGACCCCTCCCACCGGTGCGGTGACCGGCTGCTCCATCTTCATGATCTCGAGGTACACCAGCACGTCGCCCTCGGCGACCGCGGTCCCCGGCGGTGCGACGACGTGGGCGACGGTGGCGGCGAACGGGGCGGTGACGGCGGTCTGGCTCACGGCCGCCGAGGATAGGTCCCGGCGGCCCGACCGGTCCCGGCGCGGACCGTCGCGGATCGGTCGTTGCCGGCGCGGGCGGCGCTTGGGAGCTGCGCGACCTCAGCCGGTGGAGAGGTGGCGAGCGGTCGTGGGGTCGGAGGCACGGGTGCTCGGCGAGGTCGCCCTCGTCGTCGACGGCGCGCCCGTCGCCGTGGGCGGTCCTGCCCCGCGCGCCGTCTTCGCCATGCTCGCCCTCGAGGCCGGCGCCGTCGTGTCCCGCGACCGGCTGGTCGACGGGCTCTGGGGGGACCGGTTGCCGCCCAACCCCGACGGCAACCTCCAGACCCACGTGTCCCGCCTGCGGCGTGCGCTGGCCGCGGCCGGCGCGGGACAGGTCGTGGTCACGCGGCCCTCCGGCTACTGCCTGGACCTGGCCGGCCGCGTCGACCTCCACCGGTTCGACGCGGCGGCTCGCTCTGGCCGTGCGGCGCTGGCGGGCGGGCAGCCGGTCGAGGCCGTGACGCGCCTCCGCGCCGCGCTCGCGTGCTGGACCGGTCCGCCGCTCGGCGGCGTCGACGAGTTCCCCTTCGCCGCCCCGGCCATCGCCCGACTGACCGAGGCGCGGCTCGGGGTGATCGAGGACCTGCACGACGCGCTGCTCGCGACCGGAGAGGGGCCTGCCCTCGTGGCCGAGCTGCGACAGGTCGTCGACGAGCACCCCCTCCGCGAGCGCCTCAGGGGGCAGCTCGTGCGGGCGCTGTACCACGGCGGTCGCCAGGCCGACGCCCTCGAGGAGCTGCGCCGCTTCGCAGCCCACCTGGACGACGAGCTGGGCCTCGAGCCGAGCCCGGCCCTGCGGGACCTCGAGCGCGCCATCCTCACCCACGAGGTCCCCGAGCCCACCCACCCAGGACGGTCCCCGGACCCCGGGCCGCCGTCGCACCCCGGACCGCCGTCGGACCCCGGACCGGTGCCACCCCGCGGGCTGCCAGCCGCCCTCGACAGCTTCGTCGGCCGCCGGTCGGAGATCGAGTTGATCGAGGCCCGGCTGGCTGACCCCACCGCCCGGCTGATCTCCCTGACCGGTCCGGGCGGCTCGGGCAAGACGCGACTCGCCGAGGAGGTGGCACGTCGGTGGGCCTCCACCGCCGGGGGGCGGGCGATCGTCGTGCGGCTGGACCCGATCACCGACCTCGCCCAGATCGTCACGGCCATCGCCGGCACGCTGGGGCTCAACGCCAGCTCGACCACCGACGCGATCGCACACGTCCTCTCCGACGGCCGCTCGCTGCTCGTCCTCGACAACTGCGAGCACCTCCTCGACGGTGTCGACGTCATCGGCGACCTGCTGTCCGCCGCATCCCAGACGACCGTCCTCGCCACCAGCCGCGTCACCCTCCACCTGCCCGGCGAGCACGAGATCACCGTCCCACCGCTCCGACTGCCCCCCGCCGAGGCCACCGGCGCCCGGGCCGTGAGCGACGCGACCGAGCTGTTCGTCGACCGGGCCCGCGCCCGCACGGCCGAGTTCGACCCGGAGGCGGCCGACCGCACGGCCATCGCCCGGCTGGTCCGGCTTCTCGACGGCCTGCCCCTCGCGATCGAGCTGGCCGCCGCGCGCACCAAGGTCCTGTCCCCCGCCGAGATGCTGGAGCGGATGCGCGGTCCGCTCGACCTCGTCAGCGACCCGGGACGGCGTCGCGTCGACCGGCAGCAGACCCTGCGGGCGACGGTCAGGTGGAGCGTCGACCTGCTCGGCGATGACCTGCGCCACGCCTTCGCGCGCCTGTCGACCTTCGCCGGGCGCTTCGACCTGGACGACGCCGCCGCGGTGATCGGCGACGACCTCGGCGTCGACCCGCTTGACGGCCGATGGGCGGACGTCGAGGCGCACGCGGAGTCGGCGCGCGTCGCCTCCGAGGTCGATCCGGATGCCGACCTGCCGGCGGTGGCGAGGATGAACTACCGGACCGATGCCCTCATGACCAGCGGGGACTGGGAGGGTGCGGCGGACACGGCCCGTGCCGTCCTCGACCTGCTGGGCGAGCGCATCTCCGACCTGGCTTAGCCGGAGGGGGCGTTCGGCCATCTCCTGCGCCAACTGCCACAGCAGCGCCCTCGCGCCGGCGTGGTCGCCGAGGACGAAGAGGCACAGCGCGAGGTTCCCGGTGGCGATGTCGCCGTGCTCGCCTGACCGCCGTCGAGGCCCTCTGCGACCACAGCCTGCTGCAACGGGTCCCCGCGCCCGGCGACGTGCAGTTCAGCCTGCTGCGGACCATCCGCGCGTACGCCGCGGAGCTCCTGGCCGCCGATCCCGCCTGATGGGGAGCTGGGTGGCGTTCCACACCGCCCTGCTCGCGCCCGAGCGGGTCCGCGGGATGGTGCTGATCGGCGCCCTCCACCGGCTGGCCGCGCAGCCGGGGATGTCGGAGCTGCTCGCCGCCGTGCACGACCTCGACGACCCGGTCGACCGCGAGTTCATCACCGAGTTCCAGCGGTCGACCGTGCACCAGCCGATCCCCGAGGGCTTCCTGCAGCTCGTGGTGGACGAGAGCGCCAAGCTGCCCGCGGCCGTGTGGCGCCGCTGCTTCGACGCGCTCGTGGTCGATGACCCCGAGCCACGGCTCGGCGAGATCGACGTGCCGGTCCGGCTGCTCTGGGGCGCGCACGACGACGTGACCGGTCACGACGGTCAGCTCGCCCTGGTGCGCGCGCTGCCGCAGGCCCACCTCGTGGCGTACCCCGAGTTCGGCCACGCGCCGCACTGGGAGGACCCCGTCCGCGTCGCCGCCGACATCGCCGGGTTCGCCGGCGCCCTGCTCGCCGGGGGACGCTCAGCTGCTGACAGCGCCGTGCAACCGACGTGACAGCCTTCCTTCGTCCGCCCCGCCCAGCTGGAGCTGCAGCACCACGACCTGACCGGCGCCCCGTCGCCCACGCGGTCGTCGCGCCACCTCGGCGGGAGCCAGCCGCCCTACGGCCGGCCCGCCGCGCGAACCGTCCATCAGCCCGACGCGGTGACCGGCGCGCCGACGTCAGCCTGCGCCCGCTAGCGTTGGACGACATGGACGTCCGGGGACTGGTCGACCTGCTGGTGGCCCACCAGCCGGTCGCCGTCCTGTCCGGTGCCGGGATCTCGACGGACTCCGGGATCCCGGACTACCGCGGCTCTGGCGTCGACCGCCGTCGGAGGCCGCCGATCACCTACCGGGCGTTCATGCGCGAGCCGCGCACCCGCCGTCGGTACTGGGCGCGCAGCCACGTCGGCTACCGCCACGTCGCCGCCGCCGTGCCGAACCCCGGTCACCGCGCCGTCGCCGCGCTGCAGCGCGCCGGGCTGGTCGGACCGGTCGTCACCCAGAACGTCGACGGGCTCCACCAGGCGGGCGGCGCCGTCGACGTCCTCGACATCCACGGGCGTCTCGACCGCGTGATCTGCACGGCGTGCGGCGACGTGACCGCCCGCGGGGACTTCGGCGCCCGGCTCACCGACGCCAACCCGGCCTTCGCGGCCAGGGCCGCATCCATCGCCCCGGACGGTGACGCGGACCTGCGCGACGACGAGGTGGACGGCTTCCGCGTGCCGGCGTGCGAGCCCTGCGGCGGGGTGCTGAAGCCCGACGTCGTCTTCTTCGGCGAGTCGATGCCCCGCGTCCGGCGCGAGCGGGCTGCGGCTGCCGTGGCTGACGCCGGCGCCCTGCTGGTCCTCGGCTCGAGCCTCGCGGTGATGAGCGGCTACCGGCTGGTCCTCCAGGCCGCCGCCGACCGCCAGCCGATCGGCATCGTCACCCGCGGCCCGAGCCGTGGCGACCACCTGGCCGCCGTCCGCGTCGACGACGGCCTGTCCGCGGTCCTCGACGCCGTGGTCCGCACCGCAACCGCGCCCGCACCGGCGGCCTGAGCCGTGACGCGGACCGCGGAGGACCAGCGCCCGACCCCTGACGTCGTGCGCCGGGCCATCCGCCTCGGCCGGCTCGCGGGGCTGCCGCTCGCATCGCTGGTCGACGCCGGTGAGGGTGCCGTGCGCCGGGTCCGCGGGGAGGACCCCGACGTCGTCAGCGCCGCCCTCCGCCGACGCAGCGCCGAGCGGACCCGCCGGGTGCTCGGCCAGGCCAAGGGCGGCGCGCTGAAGGCCGGCCAGCTGCTCTCCACCGTCGACGCGCTGTTCCCCGCCGACCCCGAGCAGAGCTGGTCCACGGCGCTCGCCGCCCTCCCCGCCGACAACCCGCCGCTGCCCTTCGCCGAGGTGGAGCCGGTCCTCGCCGCCGACCTCGGTCCCGCCTGGCGCGACCAGATCACGTGGATCGACACCGCGACGCCGTCGGCGGCCTCGATCGGCCAGGTCCACCGCGCCTCCCTGGCCGGCGGGCGGGACGTGGCGGTCAAGGTGCAGTACCCCGGCGTGGCCGACGACCTGCGCGTCGACCTCCGCGCGGTGTCGGCGGTGTCGTGGCTGTCCGCGCTGATCGCGCCGGGCATGTCGCTGCCACCCCTGGTCGCCGAGGTCCGCGAACGCCTGGCCGAGGAGCTCGACTACACCCGGGAGGGGCTCATCCAGCAGGCGTTCGCCGACGCCTGCGCGGACGACCCGACCGTCGCGGTGCCCGAGGTCGTGACCGCGACGCGGCGGGTGCTGATCAGCGACTGGCTCAGCGGCACGCCGTTCACCCACCTGCGCGGCGCACCCCAGGCCGAGCGGGACGCGATGGGCCTCGCCTACATGCGGTTCCTGCTGAGCGGCCCGGCCCGCACCGGCTGGCTGCACACCGACCCCCACCCGGGCAACTTCCTCGCGCTGCCCGACGGGCGCCTCGGCGTCGTCGACTTCGGGTCGGCGCTCGCGCTCCCGGATGGCATGCCGCCGACCTTCGGGCGCCTCATCAGCGTCCTCGGCCGCGACGACCCCGGGTACATCCGCGAGGGCCTCGAGGAGGAGGGCTTCGTCCGCCCCGCCGCCGAGGTGGACGCCGTGAAGCTGCGCGACTACCTCTCGCCCTTCATCGAGCCGAGCAGGCACGAGGTGTTCACCTTCACCCCCGAGTGGCTCCGCAGCCAGTTCGGTCGCCTCGGCGACCCCCGCAACCCGGACTTCGCCGTCGCGCTGCAGCTGACCATGCCGGCAGAGCACCTCTTCACCCACCGGGTCTGGCTCGGGATCGTCGGGGTGCTGTGCCAACTCCGCGCGACGATCCCGGTGCGCGACGAGGTCCGTCGCTGGCTGCCGGGGCTCGAGTAGCTCAGACCGCCCGGCCCACTGCGGCAGGCTGCGCGCCAGGCCGGCGGGCCGCCACCCAGGCGCGCAGGACGGCCTGGCCCGCGCGCTCGGCGTCGACCTCGCTGCGCGGCAGTCCGTGGCGGAACTGGTCCACGTGGTGGAGTTCGTGGGCCAGGACCAGGACCAGGTCGTCGGCCGGCGTCTCGATCCGGCTGGCGCCCGCGGACTTGGCGCGGTGGTACGTGCGGTCGGCCGGGAGCAGGCCGTCGGGGATGACCTGCGGCACCTTGAGGGTGACGACGAACCTGGTGCCGGGCGGCACCGCCCGCGGGTAGGGGACGCCGTGGTACGCCCGGCCGGTCACCCAGTGGCGGGTCCGGTCGACCGTGACGACCGGGTTGGCGGAGCGGCAGACCCCGAGATCCCGCTTGCGGGCGTACAGGTGACCCCGACCCGCGGCGGGCCCCTCCACGTACGTCGGCGGGGTCGCCACCAGCGGGCAGCGCCGGTCGTCGCAGGACGTGAACCAGGCCCGCCGGATGCCGTGCCGCTTGACCCGCAGCGCGACGTCCCGCACGTCGACGTCCGCCCAGGACAGGACGGCGTCGACGACCCCGGCGGTCCAGGGCGGGAGGGTCTCTGCGATCGTGATGTCCACCACGTCCACAGGTTGCCAGGCGGGCGCGTCCCGAGACCCCGGTCGTCCACAGGCAGGGGTGGACCGACCCTGCACGTACCCTGCGGGCATGCGCGGCCTGGTGTTCGAGGGTGCGGGACGGATCGTCCTCAGAGATGACCTGCCCGACCCGGTCGTCGAGGACCCGGACGACGCGGTCGTCGCCGTCGAAGCCGCGGGCCTGTGCGGCTCGGACCTGCACCCCTACCGCGGACACGAGCCGGCCCGCCCCGGCGTCGTCCCCGGTCACGAGGTCGTCGGCATCGTCACCGCAGTCGGCGACGCCGTCCGGCGTGTGCGGGTCGGCGACCGGGTGGTCGTCCCCTTCAGCCTGTCCTGCGGGATCTGCGGAGCCTGCCGGCGCGGGCTGACCTCCCGGTGCGAGCGCTCCCGTCTGCTGGGCTGGGGAGACCCGGACCCCGACGGGCCGGTCCTGCACGGCGGGCAGGCCGAGCAGGTGCGGGTGCCGCTGGCCGACGGCTCGCTCGTCGCGATCGGTGACGAGCTGGGCGCCGCCACCGCCCTCCTCCTGAGCGACAACCTCCCGACCGGGTGGTACGCCGCCCGCCGCGCCGACGTGGCGCCTGGCGACGCGGTCGCGGTGGTCGGCCTCGGCGCGGTCGGGCTCTGCGCGGTCACCGCCGCGCTCGCGCAGGGAGCCGACCGGGTGGTCGCCATCGACCCGGCGGCGACGCGTCGCGACGCCGCCGTCGCGCTCGGGGCGGAGGCGCGGACGCCCGACGCCGTGGAGGGGCTCGTCGTCGACGCCGCCATCGAGGCCGCGGGCCCGCCCGCGGCCCAGCGCCTGGCCGCCGACCTCGTGAGGCCGGGAGGGACCGTGTCGGTCATCGCCGTCCAGACCGCACCGGCGTTCGCGATCCCGCCGGTGCAGGCCTACGACCGCAACCTGACCATCCGCGCCGGACGCGCGCCGGTGCGGGCGATCCTCGACGAGCTGGTGCCGCTCGTGGCCGCGGGGGACGTTCGGGTGCCGGTCGCGGAGGTGGTCACCCACCCGGGCCGGCCGCTGTCGGAGGGACCCGAGCTGTACCGCGGCGCCGCGGCCGCGGATCCGGGGCTGGTGAAGGCGACGTTCGATCCGAGCCGCTGACCCCGGCGCGGACCCGCAGCAGTTCTCACGGTCCTCTCAGGGTGCTGACCCACGCTGTGGTCGAACCCACCCCCGATCCGAGGAGGATCCCATGACCGCAGCGACCAAGACGATGGTGACGACCCTGCTGGCCGCGGTGATCGCGGCGCTGCTCTTCCTCTCCCCCGTCGGCATCTCGTCGGCGCAGGAGGACGACCCCAGCGACGACCCGCCGGCGGAGACCCCCGACGACGATGAGGACGACGAGGATGACGACGATGACGACGACCGGCCCGATCGCGACGAGGCCCTCGAGCTGCTCGAGGAGCGGCACGAGGCCATGGCCGCCCGCGCCGAGGAGCTGCTGCAGCGCTTCGCCGACGAGCTCGGCGTCAGCGTCGAGGACATCACCGCAGCCACACGTGCGGTGGCCGAGAGCGTGATCGACGAGGAGCTGGCCGACGGCTCGATCACCGAGGAGCAGGCGGAGCGGATGCGCGAGGCCCTGGATGAGCACCTCGAGGACGGCGGTCTGCTCGGCGGGTTCGGCCTCCGCGGCATGGGCCTGCGCGGGGCCGGTCCGGGCGGGTTCGGCCCCGGTGGCGTCGGGCCCGGCCACCACGGCGGCCCCGGCTGGTTCGGCGACCTCGACGACGAGTAGGCCCACCAGACGCCCCCACCTCCCGACGCCCCCGCCCCACCCGGTGCCGGGGGCGGCGTCGCATGCGGCGGGCGCCCGCCGGGGCGCATCGGAGGTCGCGACGTGGAACGCCTCGAGGGGGAGATCCGCCACTACCACTGGGGCGACCCGTCGGCGATCCCCGAGCTGCTCGGCCGCCACGCCGACGGTCGACCCCACGCCGAGCTGTGGTTCGGTGCGCACCCGGGCGGCCCCTCGCGACTGGTCGACGCCGGCACCACCCTCGACGACGCGGTCGCCGCTGACCCGGAGGGCATCCTCGGTCCCGACGGCGGCGACGACTTCCCCCTGCTCGCGAAGGTCCTGGCCGCAGGCGGACCGCTGTCGCTGCAGGTCCACCCCGACGCCGTCCAGGCCCGCGCCGGGTTCGAGCGCGAGGAGGCGGCGGGCATCCCCCGCGACGCCCCTGAGCGCACCTACCGGGACCCCCACCCGAAGCCCGAGATCGTCTGCGCGCTCACGCCGTTCAGCGCCAAGTGCGGGTTGCGCGCCCCGGACCGGACGGCGGTGCTGCTGGGGTGCCTGCGCGTCGAGGGCCTCGGGCCGCTGGTCGACGTGCTGTCCGGGCCGGGTGACCCGGCCGCCCGGCTCGGCGGCGCGGTCGAGTGGCTCTTCGCGCTCGACCCCGAGGCGGTGGCCGACCTGGTCGACGAGGTCACCCGCGCGGCTGCCGTCGTCGCCGTCAGCGGGTTCGAGGACGAGCTCGCGTGGACGGGCCGGCTGGCCGCCGCATACCCCGGCGACGTCGGGGTGGTGGTCGCGCTGCTCCTCAACCACGTCGTGCTGCAACCGGGGCAGGCCCTCCACCTCGGTGCGGGGAACCTGCACAGCTACCTCGAGGGCGTCGCCGTCGAGGTGATGGCACCCAGCGACAACGTCGTGCGCGGCGGGTTGACCAGCAAGCACGTCGACGTCGACGAGTTGCGCCGCCTCCTCGACACCGCCCCGATGACCCCCGACGTGCAGTCGCCGTCGGGGCCGGTGCACGCCTACCGCGTGGACTCCGGTGCCTTCGGCCTGACCCGGGCGGTCCTCGACGGCGACGGCCACGTCGGCGTGACCGGGCCCGGCATCGCGCTCGTGACCGAGGGGTGCGCCCAGCTCCGCGGTGGCGAGCCCCGCCGCGGCGACCGCACCGTCGACCTGACCCGCGGGCAGGCCGCGCTGGTCCGCGCCGACGACGACGGGGTCACCCTCGCCGGTGAGGGCGTCGTCCACTGGGCCCACGGGGTCTGAGCGGCCGCGATCCCGCCAGCTCGGCCTCGCCATACCCTGGAGGGCCATGCCCCGCGCGCGAGGAGGACGCCATCGCCGGCGGCCGCCCTCGGCCGACACCGCCGTCGGCCACGCCGAGGTGCGAGCGGACCCCGCACGCCCACGCGCCGGCACGCTGATGATCGACGGCGCGGTCCACGGCCACGTCGACCCCCAGGATCCGGCCCGGCTGGCGCTCGACTACCAGGACCGGCTCGCGGCGCTCGCCCTGGCCCTCGCACCCGACGACGGCGGCACCGTCCTCCACCTCGGCGGCGGGGCGTTCGCGATCCCGCGGGCGATCGCCGTGCGGCGACCCGACCTCCACCAGCCGGTCGTCGCGCGCACCGGCGCGATCATCCGCCTCGCGCAGCGCGAGCTCGGGCTGCGCCCGGGGCCCGGGCTCGAGGTCCGCAAGGCCGACGCCCGCAAGGCCCTCGCCCGCATCCCGGACGACGCCGTCGACGTCGTCGTGGGCGACGCGTTCGAGGGGCAGGAGACCCCGGCGCACCTCACGACCGTGGAGTTCATGGCTGACGTCGCGCGCGTCCTGACCCCCGGCGGGGCGTACGTCGTCAACGTCGTCGACGACCAGCCCTGGGGCCGGCTCGGCGTGCAGGTCGCGGCTGCCCGCGCGGTCTTCGCCGACGTCGTGGCGGCTGGCTCCCCCGGCGTGGCCGCCCTCCGCGACCCCGGGAACGTCTTCCTCCTCGCCGGCGCCGCGCTCCCGCGACGCGCCCTCGCCGCGGTCCGCAGCACCGGGCGCCACGTCATCGGCTACGTCGCCCCCGGCCGGCTCGACGCGCTGGCCCGCCGACACCGTCCCCGCCACGACGCGGACGGGTTGCCGGACGCCGGCTGGGTAGGGTGAAGTGCTCGCCGACACCCTCGAGGGGACCTGACCGATGCGCATCGCCGTGAGCGGCTCGATCGCCGACGACTACCTGCTGACCTTC
The DNA here is from genome assembly GCF_964222135.1 of Euzebya sp. Classification (NCBI taxonomy): domain Bacteria; kingdom Bacillati; phylum Actinomycetota; class Nitriliruptoria; order Euzebyales; family Euzebyaceae; genus Euzebya; species Euzebya sp. The sequence goes on along the minus strand of NZ_CAXQBR010000019.1, from coordinate 47,338 downwards.
CCCGGTCGGTTCGCGGACATGATCCTGCCCGAGCAGCTCGAGCGGCTGAGCCTCAGCTTCCTCGCCGACGACCTGACCCACCACCGCGGCGGAATCGGCGCCAACATCAGCTACGGCATGGGGCAGCTCGGCGTCCGCCCCCTGCTGGTCGGCGCGGTGGGCGAGGACTTCGACACCGGCTACCGCCAGTGGCTCGAGCGGCACGGCGTCGACTGCAGCGGCGTGCACATCTCGGAGAAGGCGACCGCGCGGTTCCTCTGCACCACCGACGCCGCGCAGAGCCAGATCGCCACGTTCTACGCCGGCGCGATGAGCGACTCCCACGAGATCTCCCTCGCCGACGTCGCCTCGCGCAACGGCGGGATCGACCTGGTGATGGTCTCCCCCGCCGGGCCGGAGGGGATGCTGCGCCACACCCGCGAGGCCCACGAGCTCGGCATCGACCTGTTCGCCGACCCCAGCCAGCAGCTGGCCCGCATGGGGGGTGAGGAGATCCGCGAGCTCGTCGAGGGCGCGGCCTACATGGTCTGCAACGACTACGAGCGCGGGCTGATCGCATCGAAGACCGGGTGGACCGACGAGGAGCTCGCCGACCGCGTCGGCGTCCTGGTCACCACCCACGGCGCCAAGGGCGCCACGATCGAGCGGTCGGGCGAGCCCACCAGCTCGCTCCCCGCCGTCGCCCCCGCCGACGGGGTGGCGCTCGAGCCCACCGGCGCCGGCGACGCCTACCGCGCCGGGTTCCTGAGCGGCATGGCCGTCGGGCTCGACCTCGACCGCTGCGGCCAGCTCGGCTGCGCGGTCGCCACCATGGCGCTCGAGACGTCCGGCCCGCAGGGCTACGCGGTCGCGCCCGAGGGGCTCCGCGACCGGCTCGCGGTGACCTACGGCCCGGACGACGCCGAGGCCGTGGTGTCGGCGCTGCCGCTCGCCTGAGCCCGCCCGGTCCCCGGATCGGGGTCGGCGAGCTCGACGGCACGGCCGCCGACGGCGATCCCGCCGCTCGCGGGGATGTGCACCGCCAGGGTGCTGGGACGGCCCATGTCGACGCCCTGGTGGATCACCAGGTCCGCCGGCGGGGTCACGAGCCCGCGGGCCCTGAGCAGGCCGCCGAGCGCCGCGGCCGCCGCCCCGGTGGCGGGGTCCTCCACCACCCCGCCGACGGGGAAGGGGTTGCGGGCGTGGATGGTGGTCGGTGACTCGAGGTGGACGAGCGCGACGGTGGTCAGGTCTCGGTCGAGCATCAGGTCCCGGAGGCCCTCGACGTCGTAGTCGAGCGCCGCGAGCCGCTCGCGGGTCGCCGCGGCCAGGACCAGGTGGTGGGCGCCTGCGTGGGCGACCGCCGGCGGCAGCGCGGGGTCGAGGTCCTGACGGGACCAGCCGAGGTGGGTGAGGGCCGCGTCGACCAGCTCGTCGTCGGCGTCGACGTGCGAGGGGGCGACGGAGGTGAGGGTCGCCACGCGGGCCCCGTCGTCGTCGCGGGTGACCGTGACCGCCACGTGCCCGGCCGGGGTGTCGAGGGCGTAGTCACCCTCCCCCTCCACATCGGCGAGGGCGTGGCCCAGCGCGATCGTGGCGTGGCCGCAGAAGGGCACCTCCGCCTTCGGTGAGAAGTACCGCACGGTCCGCTGCCGGCCAGTGGTCGGCGTGGCGAAGACGGTCTCGGAGTAGCCGACGTCCGCGGCGATCGCCTGCATCGCCGCCGCCGTCGGGAGGCTCTCGCCGATCCACACCCCGGCGGGGTTGCCGCCGTCGAGGTCGTCGGTGAACGCGCTCAGCCGTCGCAGGGTGCTCATGCCGCGGACAACCCAGCCGTGTCCGGCGGTGTTCCCCAGAACCCAGATCTGGGGTTCAGCTCCGCCGGCGGTACCACCGCTCAGATCTGCGTGGTAGTGGGTGCGAGCCAGAACCCAGATCTGGGGTTCAGCTCCGCCGGCGGCGCCACCGCTCAGATCTGCGTGGCACGACGGCGCGCCCACGCGCCAGGATGGGACCCATGACGGCGACCATCCCAGGCGGCCACGCGGTGGGCCGTTCCGCGCGAGCGGTCTGGCGTCGCCGCCGTCGGCCCGGTGCGCTGCCGGCCCTGCTCGTCCCCGACGGGATCCCGGTCCTGCGTCGCGGCACCGAGGCGGCGATGCGATCGATGTTCGGCGCGCCGCTCGACCCGACCGTCGACCCGGGCGACCCCGGCCTCAACGGCCCGGGGTCGGCGACCTGGCAGCTGTTCAGCGACCCCTGCATCGCGGTGACCGGGCTGAACGCGCTGATGATCCAGACCCTCCACCCCCGCGCGATGGCCGGGGTGACGGACCACTCGAGCTTCGCCGAGGACCTGATGGGGCGCCTCCACCGGACCGCCGGCTACGTCCAGGCGGTCACCTGCGGCTCCACGGGGGAGGCGGTCGCCGCCAGCCTCAGGGCCCGCGGCGCCCACCGCCGCGTGGTCGGCGCCACGCCCGAGGGCGAGCCGTACCGCGCCGACGACCCACGCCTCCTCACCTGGGTGTCGCTCGGGCTGACGCTGTCGGTCCTCACCGTCTGGGACCTCCTCGGCCCCCACCCCGTCCCGCCCGACGTGGCCGACCGCTTCGTCGCCGAGCAGGCAGTCGCCGCGGCGCTGCTCGACGAGCGCGTCGACCTCCGCCGCCTGGCCGACGACCCGGGGTGGCTCGCCGCGCTGCGCCACGGCGAGGTGGAGCTGCCGATGGTCGTCGAGGGCCACCTGCCGCAGAGCCGCGCCCAGCTGGACGCCACCCTCGCCGGCTTCCTCGACGAGCTCGAGGCCCGCGACCAGGCCCGGGAGGCGCTCGCCTTCCTCATGGACCCGCCGCTCACCGGGGTCGGACTCGCCGGCTGGAAGGCCGTCGCCACCGCCGCGGTGGCCGCGCTCCCCGACTCGCTGCGCGACCGCACCCCCATCCCCCGCAACCCGGTCCGGGACGCCGCCCGCATCCAAGCGGTGCGCTCGGCCGTGGACGCGCTCCGCGTCGTCCACGGCCGCACCTCGACGATCCGCCTGGCGACCGCCCGCGCCACCGCCTTGGCCACCGCCTGAGCCAGGGCCGAGCTCGGACCCCCCTCGGCAGGCGCACCGCCGACCTGAGGATTTCTGCTGTACATCTGCACAGCGGTCCCTCACACTCGACAGGGTGAGGCTCCACGAACCCGACGACGCGCAGATCCGTGAGGTGGCGCGGGGTTTGGTGGAGCAGGCGGGAACCGATGCCGCAGCCGTGGCCCTCACAGAGCTCTACGGCCGGGATCGGGCGATCGAGGCGCTGTGCCGCTCTGCCACCGCTGGCTCTTCGATGGGGTTGGCCGACGACATCGAGGTCATCCTCGACTTGACCGGGTCCGAGCCGGTCGCGCGCGTCGTCGACCCAGAGGGCCCCGACGGGTCGGTACCGGATCTGACGGCGGCACCGCGTCCTCGACCGCACACCGCCACCGAGGGGCACCACGTCCAGGTGCGTCGCCACCTGCGCCCCGCGATGGCCGCCCGGCCGTACTGGCTGTAGACGTCGCGCGGGGGTAACCCCCTCGACATCCCCGGCTGGCACGGTGAGGGGTGTCTGGGCTACCGTTCGGCGTCGGTGCCTGCTGGGCCAACGACGTCCCGACGGTGCAGCGCCTGAACCTCTGTTCGACTCTGCAACGGAAGTGGACATGCCCACCCCTCCCACCAGGGGTCTGTACGACCCCGCCCGCGAGCACGATTCCTGCGGCGTCGCCTTCGTGGCTGACCTGCACGGCCGTCGCTCCCACCAGATGGTGCAGCACGCCCTGGGGGCGCTCTGCAACCTCGACCACCGCGGCGCGACCGGCGCCGAGGCGAACGTCGGCGACGGCGCCGGGATCCTCACCCAGCTGCCGCACCTGCTGTTCGCCGCGACCTGCGGCTTCCCGCTGCCGACCGCCGGCCACTACGCCGCCGGCATGGCGTTCCTGCCGACCGAGGGGACCGACCACGCGGTCGCCGAGGTCGAGCGGATCTGCGCCGAGGAGGGCCTCGAGGTCCTCGGCTGGCGCGAGGTGCCGGTCGACAACTCCTCCCTCGGGTCCTTCGCGCTGAACGCCGAGCCGGTGTTCCGCCAGCTCTTCGTCGCGGGCACCGAGGGGCAGGAGGGGATCGACCTCGACCGGGTCTGCTTCGTGGCCCGGAAGCGGATCGAGCACACCGTCGGGGTGTACTTCCCCTCCCTGTCGGCGCGGACGATCGTCTACAAGGGCATGCTGACGACCCTCCAGCTGCCCGAGGTCTTCGGCGACCTGTCCGACGAGCGGTACGAGACCGGGCTGGCGCTGGTCCACAGCCGCTTCTCGACGAACACGTTCCCGTCCTGGCCCCTCGCCCACCCCTACCGGATGGTCGCCCACAACGGCGAGATCAACACGGTGATGGGCAACCGCAACTGGATGCGGGGGAGGGAGGGGCGCTTCGAGTCGTCGGTGTTCGGCGTCGGCGACCCCGCCGCCCGCCAGGCCGCCCTCGAGCGCGCGTTCCCGATCATGACGCCCGACGCGTCGGACACCGCCAGCTTCGACGAGGCCCTCGAGCTCCTCCACCTCGCCGGTCGCAGCCTGCCACACGCGGTGCTGATGATGATCCCCGAGGCGTGGGAGAACCAGCCGGACATGCCGGACTGGCGGCGCGACTTCTACCGCTACCACGCCTCGATGATGGAGCCGTGGGACGGGCCCGCGTCGATCACCTTCACCGACGGCACCGTCGTCGGCGCGGTCCTCGACCGCAACGGGCTGCGCCCCTCGCGCTGGTGCGTCACCTCCGACGGCCTCGTGGTGATGGCGTCCGAGACCGGCGTCCTGCCGATCGAGGAGTCGACGATCATCACGAAGGGCCGTCTCCAGCCCGGTCGGATGTTCCTCGTCGACACCGCCCAGGGGCGGATCATCGAGGACACCGAGATCAAGCGGGAGCTGGCCGAGGCCGAGCCGTACGGTGAGTGGCTGGAGGAGCGCCAGCTGTACCTCGAGGACCTGCCGCCGCGGTTCATGCTGACGCCGCAGCACTCGAGCGTCGTCCGCCACCAGCGCACCTTCGGGTGGACGACCGAGGACCTGAAGATCCTCCTGGGCCCCGAGGCCCGCACCGGCGCCGAGCCGATCGGGTCGATGGGGTCCGACACGCCGATCGCGGTGCTGAGCGACCGGCCGCGGATGATCTTCGACTACTTCAAGCAGCTGTTCGCCCAGGTGACGAACCCGCCGCTCGACGCGATCCGCGAGGAGATGGTCACGTCGATGCAGACCACCCTCGGGCCGGAGGGCAACCTGCTCGACCCCGGCCCCGAGGCGTGCCGCCAGATCGTCCTGCCCAGCCCGATCATCACCAACGACGAGCTGGCCAAGATCGCCTACATCGACGACGACGGCGACCGGCCCGAGTTCGGCGCGTTCGCCATCGACGGGCTCTACGACGTCACCGGCGGCGGCGAGGCGATGGCCGACGCGCTCGAGGACATCTGCAAGCAGGTGTCCGCCGCGATCGACGAGGGCGCCCGGACGATCATCCTGTCCGACCGCCACTCGAACGCCGAGCTCGCCCCGATCCCGTCGCTGCTGCTGACCGGGGCGGTCCATCACCACCTGGTCCGCACCAAGCAGCGGACCATGTGCGGGCTGGTCGTCGAGTGCGGCGACGCCCGCGAGGTCCAGCACATGGCGCTGCTGATCGGCTACGGCGCCGCGGCCGTCAACCCCTACCTCGCGTTCGACTCCATCCAGGTCCTGTCCGACGAGGGGCAGCTCGGCGACCTCACCGTCAAGCAGGCGGTGCGCAACTACGTCAAGGCGATGACCAAGGGCGTCCTGAAGGTCATGTCCAAGATGGGCATCTCCACGGTCGCGAGCTACCGCGGCGCCCAGGTCTTCGAGTGCATCGGGCTGTCCCAGCAGGTCATCGACGCGTACTTCACCGGGACGTCCTCGAAGCTCGGTGGCGTCGGCCTCGACGTCATCGCCGAGGAGGTGGCCCGCCGCCACCGCTTCGCCCACCTCGACAACCCGACCGAGGCCGCCCACCGCGACCTCTGGGTCGGCGGGGAGTACCAGTGGCGCCGCGAGGGCGAGTACCACCTGTTCAACCCGCAGACGGTCTTCAAGCTGCAGCACGCCACCCGGACCGGGCAGTACGAGGTCTTCAAGGAGTACACGAAGCTGGTCGACGACCAGTCCGAGCGGCTGGCGACCCTGCGGGGGCTCTTCGCGCTCAAGGAGGGGGTCCGCGACCCCGTCCCGATCGACGAGGTGGAACCGGTCAGCGAGATCGTCAAGCGGTTCTCCACCGGCGCGATGAGCTACGGCTCCATCTCGGCGGAGGCCCACGAGACCCTCGCGATCGCCATGAACCGGCTGGGTGCCAAGTCCAACACCGGTGAGGGAGGGGAGGACGAGGAGCGGTTCCTGCCCGACGAGGACGGCGACCTGCGCCGCAGCGCGATCAAGCAGGTCGCGTCGGGCCGCTTCGGCGTGACGGCGAACTACCTGACCAACGCCGACGACATCCAGATCAAGATGGCCCAGGGCGCGAAGCCCGGGGAGGGAGGGCAGCTGCCCGGCCAGAAGGTGTGGCCGTGGATCGCGAAGACCCGCCACTCCACCCCCGGCGTCGGCCTGCTCAGCCCCCCGCCGCACCACGACATCGACTCCATCGCGGACCTCAAGCAGCTGATCCACGACCTGAAGAACGCCAACCCCTCCGCGCGGATCCACGTGAAGCTGGTGAGCGAGGTCGGGGTCGGCACCGTCGCGGCCGGCGTCGCGAAGGCCAAGGCCGACGTGGTCCTGATCAGCGGGCACGACGGCGGGACGGGCGCGTCGCCGCTCAACTCGCTCAAGCACGCCGGCACGCCGTGGGAGCTCGGGCTGGCCGAGACCCAGCAGACGCTGATGGCGAACGGCCTGCGCGACCGGATCGTGGTGCAGACCGACGGGCAGCTGAAGACCGGCCGCGACGTGATCGTCGCCGCGCTGCTCGGCGCCGAGGAGTACGGCTTCGCCACGGCCCCGCTGGTGGTGAGCGGCTGCATCATGATGCGCGGCTGCCCCCTCGACACCTGCCCCGTCGGCGTCGCCACCCAGAACCCCGAGCTGCGCGAGCGCTTCACCGGGAAGCCGGAGTTCGTCGAGAACTTCTTCCGCTACATCGCCGAGGAGGTCCGCGAGCACCTGGCCGCCCTCGGCTTCCGCACCCTCGAGGAGGCGATCGGCCGCGTCGACGCCCTCGACGTCGCCGACGCCGTCGACCACTGGAAGGCGAGTGGGCTCGACCTCACCCCGATCCTGGTCGAGCCCGAGACGCCGTGGGAGCAGGACCGCTTCGCGGCGATGGGTCAGGACCACGGGCTCGACAAGGCGCTCGACAACGAGCTGATCCGCCTGGCCAAGCCCGCGCTCGAGCGCCAGGAGCGCGTCGAGGTCGACCTCGAGATCAAGAACCTGAACCGGACCGTCGGGACGATGCTCGGCCACGAGATCTCGAAGCGGTACGGGTCCCTCGGCCTGCCCGACGACACGATCGTCGCGAACCTGACCGGGTCCGCCGGCCAGTCCTTCGGGGCGTTCCTGCCGAAGGGCGTGACCCTGCGCCTGGAGGGGGACGCCAACGACTACGTCGGCAAGGGACTGTCGGGCGGCCGGCTGGTCCTGCGGCCCTCGGATGACCGGCACCCCGACTTCGTGCCGGAGGAGAACATCATCGCCGGCAACGTCATCCTCTACGGCGCCACCGGCGGGCAGGTGTTCATCCGCGGCGTGGTGGGCGAGCGGTTCTGCGTGCGCAACTCCGGCGCCCTCGCCGTGGTCGAGGGGATCGGCGACCACGGCTGTGAGTACATGACCGGGGGTCGCGTCGTGGTGCTCGGCCAGACCGGGCGGAACTTCGGCGCCGGCATGTCCGGCGGCATCGCGTACGTCTACGACCCGCACAACACCTTCGACCCGCTGGTGAACCTCGACATGGTGACGCTCGAAGCCCTCGAGGAGGACGACATCGAGTTCCTCCGCGAGACCGTCCGCGCCCACCACCGCGAGACCGACTCGATGCTGGCCGCCCGCATCCTCGACCGGTGGCGGACGAACAGCCGCCACTTCCGCAAGGTCATGCCCAAGGACTACCGCCGCGTGCTCGATGCCGCGGCGCTGGCCGAGGAGCAGGGCCGCGACGTCGACGAGGCGATCATGGCCTCTGCGCACGGCTAGGAGGCAACCCGTGGGAGACACGAGAGGGTTCCTGAAGATCCGCCAGCGGGAGCTGCCGCAGTACCGGCCGCGGCCCGAGCGCGTGCAGGACTGGCAGGAGGTCTACGAGCCGCACGACCACGACGTCCTGCAGCGCCAGGCCAGCCGCTGCATGGACTGCGGCATCCCGTTCTGCAACGACGGGTGCCCGCTCGGCAACCTGATCCCCGACTGGAACGACCTAGTCTACAAGGACCAGTGGCGCAAGGCGATCGACCGGCTGCACGCGACCAACAACTTCCCCGAGTTCACCGGGCGGCTGTGCCCGGCCCCGTGCGAGCAGGCCTGCGTGCTCGGCATCAACCAGCCACCGGTCACGATCAAGCAGGTCGAGGTCGAGATCATCAACAAGGCGTGGGACGAGGGGTGGGTCACCCCGGTCCCGGCGAAGGAGTCGACGGGTCGGAAGGTCGCCGTCGTCGGCTCGGGCCCGGCTGGTCTGGCAGCCGCGCAGCAGCTGACCCGCGCCGGCCACGCCGTCGTCGTGTACGAGCGCGCCGACCGGATCGGCGGGCTGCTCCGCTACGGCATCCCCGAGTTCAAGATGGAGAAGCGCCACCTCGACCGGCGCATCGCCCAGATGGAGGCGGAGGGGACCGAGTTCCGCACCGGCGTCGAGATCGGCGTCGACGTGCCCGCCACGGATCTGCAGGCCGAGTACGACGCGATCGTCCTCGCGGGCGGCGCGACGAACTGGCGCGACCTGGGCGTGCCCGGCCGCGAGCTCGACGGCATCCACCAGGCGATGGAGTACCTGCCGTGGGCCAACAAGGCCCAGGAGGGCGACCTCGACCCCCGGGAGGTGCCGATCACCGCCGAGGGCAAGCACGTCATCATCATCGGCGGCGGCGACACCGGCGCGGACTGCCTGGGCACCGCCCACCGCCAGGGCGCCGCGTCGATCCGCCAGTTCGAGATCATGCCCCGCCCGCCGGACGAGCGGCCGTCGTCCCAGCCGTGGCCGACCTACCCCATGACCTACCGGGTCACCTCGGCCCACGACGAGGGCGGCGAGCGGATCTACAGCGTCAACACCGAGCGGTTCGTCGGCGAGGACGGGAAGGTCACCGCCCTCGAGGGCCACGAGGTGGTCTTCCGCGACGGGCAGTTCCACAAGGTGGAGGGGACGGACTTCCGCTACGACGCGGACCTGGTCCTGCTCGCGATGGGCTTCCTCGGCCCGGACCCGGACTCGATGATCGACCAGCTCGGCATCCCCCGCGACGGTCGGTCCAACGCGGTCCGCGACGCGCGGTACGCCACCGACGTCCCCGGCGTGTTCGTCGCCGGCGACATGGGCCGCGGCCAGTCCCTCATCGTCTGGGCCATAGCCGAGGGCCGCGCGTGCGCCGCGGCGGTCGACGAGCACCTGATGGGCGAGACCGCCCTCCCGTTCCCGCTGCCGTCGACGGCCCGCCCCCTCCGCTGAGTTCCGGCGACCTGGACCGCAGATCTGAGCGCGGGGTCTGCCCACGGACCTGTCCCTCAGATCTGAGCCCTGGGTCCGGCGACCTGGACCGCAGATCTGAGTGCGGGGTCCGGCCACGGAGCTGGCGCTCAGATCTGAGCCCTGGTCCGGCGACCCGCCGACCCCGACGACCCCCGCCGTGCCGGGCAGGTGTGCGCCGGGTGCGCGTCGAACCCCCTCCTGAGCGCCGTGCGATCCACGGCGACCGACACAGGGGTGCGACGTGGACATGTCACCGAGCGGTGGAGGACGGGTACGGCGATGGGCGCTGGGGGCGGTGGTCGCCCTGGTGGTGGGGCTGGTCCCCGCGGTCGCGCCCGCTCAGGACGGGGGGCTGGTGCCCGAGGGGGTGGCGCGGCTGCTCGAGTACGGGATCCAGGGCGAGGGGCACGCGCGGGTCCACGACCTCGACCGCCGGCTCGGCCGGATCACCCCGACGGCGGACCAGCTGGCCGCCGCTGACCGGCTCGGTGCCACCCGCGCGGTGTGGAACGACTTCGGCACCCCCCACGTCCTGATCGACCACGGCGGCACCCTCACCGGACCGGCGGAGGGGTCCGCGGTCGACGTCGCCCGGGCGTTCGTGGCCGACCACGCCGCCCTGTTCCGCCTGGACCAGGCTGCGGTCGAGCGACTGGAGGTCCTGCGCGACTCCCCCCTGTACGACAGCCCTGACCTGGCGCGCGCACGTGACGGCCAGCCCGTCCAGAACCCCGACGTCGCCCACGTCGTCCTGTTCCGCCAGACCTTCGACGTCGACGGCGCGACGGTCCCCGCCGGCCGGGACGGCCTGCTGACCATCGGGGTGACCGCCGACGGGGCGATCGCCTGGGTCTCCTCCACCGTCACCGGTGACGACCAGGTCAGCGGCACCGCCGCGCTGGACCCGATCGCCGCGATCGAGGCCGTCGCCGCCGACGTCGGGTTCGACCTCGGCGCCCTCGCGCCGAGCGACGTCGTGGAGGACGGCTGGACCACGTTCGAGGCCACCACGACCGCCGACCTGCAGCGGGTCCGCACCGTCGCGCTGCCCACCCCGACCGACGGCGTGCGGCTCGCCTACGAGGTGACGCTGCTGGCCAGCGAGCCCGACGCCGACGACCACGGCAACCCCGTCGCGTTCATCGCCTTCGTCGACGCGGCCGACGGGACCGTCTGGTACCGCACCAACCGGGTCGAGCACCTGGCTGACACCGCGGACGGCGTGCTGCTGGCCCAGGGCACCCCCTCCGGCGGGCAGTTCTCCGGTTCCACCGCGCCCGGCGCGTGCGGCCCCGACCACGTCTTCGCCGTCGCCGAGGGCAACCAGACCATCACCGTCGGGGCGGCCGCGCTGACCCCGACCGGGGTGTCCGACGACGACATCACGATCGAGCTCGCCCACGACGGCGAGGTCGTCGCCACCCAGGACCTGCTGACCAGCCCCGAGGCGCTCGTGTACTCCCCGGCCGGGGGGCTGCCCGCCGGCGACTACGTCGTCAGGATCTGCCCGTTCAACGGCGCCGCCGCGCCGGAGATCCCCTACCAGGGCATCTTCACCGCCTCCGCGGGCGTCGGCGCGGGCGTGCCCCTCCCCCGCTGGCTGGTCTTCCCGACCAACCCGAACCTGACCACAGCCGAGGACCCCTCCGCCGACACCCGGGTCCTGTGGTGCTGGGGCGACCTGGCCGACGACTGCGAGCGGGACATCACCAACACCGCCTCGCGCTCGCCGTGGGACGTCCTGCCCGGTGGGGTGCCCAGCCTGACGACGGCCGGCAACAACGCCTCGACCGCCATCTCCGAGGCCAGCTTCCTGACCCCCGACACGATCGTCGACCGGCCGGCGCCGGACCCGACGCGCACCTACGACGCGCCGTGGACGAACGCCTGGTTCGAGTCGCAGTGCAACCCGGCGAACTTCGCGACGGACAACGACGACGACGCCTCCACCTACAACCTCTTCGCGATGCACAACCGGATGCACGACTGGAGCTACTCCCTCGGCTTCACAGAGGTCAACGCGAACCTGCAGCAGTCCAACTTCGGTGCTGGCGGGGTCGAGGGCGACCCGGAGCTCGGATCCTCCCAGGCGGGCCGGCTGACGTTCAACGGGCGGGACAACGCCAACCAGATCACCCTGCAGGACGGCATCCCCGGGATCACCAACCAGTACCTGTGGCAGCCCCTCGCCGGGTCGTTCTACGCGACCTGCACCGACGGCGCCTACGACATGGCGATCGTCGCCCACGAGTACGCCCACGCGATCTCCGGCCGGATGACCGCCGGTCCCGACACCACCCTCGGCGCCACGCAAGGGCAGTCCGAGAGCTGGTCGGACCTCGCGTTCGCCGAGTACTTCCGCGGCTTCGGCCTGACCGCCGGCGAGGACGTGAACCCCTACGCGCTGGCGCCCTACGTCACCGGCGACCCGCAGGCGGGGATCCGCAACTACGGGATGAACGCCAGCCCGCTCAACTACTCCGACATCCAGTACGACGGCAACGGCACGACCAGCCCGCACGCCGACGGCGAGATCTGGTCGGCGGTCAACTACGACCTGGCCGAGGCGATGAACGCGGTGTACGACGCCACCCACCCCTCGGACGACCTCGCCCTGCAGGAGTCCTGCGCTCGCGGCGAGCGCCCGGCCGACGCCTGCCCCGGCAACCGGCGCTGGGCCCAGCTGATGTTCGATGGCCTGTTGCTGCAGCCGCCGGACCCGTCGATGGTCGACTCGCGCGACGCGATGCTCGCCGCCGACGTGATGCGCTTCGACGGCGCCAACCAGGAGGTCCTGTGGCGGGCGTTCGCCCGCCGCGGCCTCGGCGAGGACGCAGCCAGCGACGGTCCGGAGGACCCCGACCCGGTGCCGTCCTTCGCGAGCCCGGAGTCCGACGACGAGGCCACCGTGACCTTCGCCGCCGGCGGCGACGGGGGTGCCGACACCCAGATGGAGGTGTTCGTCGGCCACTACGAGGCCCGCGCGGTCCCGATCGCGAACACCTTCGACGAGACCGCCGTCGACGACCCCGACCAGCCGGTGGAGGGGGAGGACCCCGCTGACGGCGAGGAGGAGCCCGTCGAGATCGGTGACACCGCGTCGCTGGTCCCCGGCTCCTACGACCTGATCGCCACGGCGCCCGGCTTCGGCGGCTACCGGTTCTCCCTGGACCTCCGCGCCGGGGAGGAGCGGACCGTCGAGGTGCCGCTGCGGCGCAACGTCGCCTCGGCGTCCTCGGGCGCGACGATCGCGGGGGTCGGGGTCAACCTCGACCTGCTGATCGACGACACCGAGGAGACCAACTGGGCGTCCCGCGCCGACGACGCCCCGGCCGAGCCGGTCGAGGGCGAGCAGGTCGCCGGCCGCACCGTCACCGTCGACCTGGCCGGCGATGCGGCCGTGCCGGTGGCCGAGGTCCAGGTGTCGGCGATGCTGCGCCCGGAGGTCATCGCCGACGAGGACCCGATCATCGGGACCCCCGAGGACGACGACCCGGAGGAGGGGCCCGAGGAACCCGACCCCGGCGGGCAGAGCCGGTTCAGCGCGCTCCGGTCCTTCGACATCCTGGCCTGCAACGCCGACGCCGGCGACGACTGCGCCAGCGACGGCGGGTTCACGACGATCTACGAGTCGCCCGATGACGCCTTCGACGGCCGCCGACCCCGGCCGAAGGTCCCCGACCTCACCCTCCGCGCCTTCGACGTCGACGACGTCGAGGCCACGCACCTGCGCCTGGTCGTCCGCGACAACCAGTGCACCGGCGGGCCGGACTTCCAGGGCGAGGCCAACCCGGTGCAGGACCCGATCTTCCAGCTGCCCGACTGCGACTCCGAGGCGGCCAGCCCGGACCGGGCCGTCCTCAGCCCGCCGAACCGGGAGGTGCGGGCGGCCGAGCTGCAGGTGTTCAGCCAGCCCGCCCCGACCCTCGCCGGCGGCGCCATCGACCGCGTCGCCGGGGAGTCCCGCGTCGAGACCGCGGTGGCGCTGGCGCAGCTGGCGTTCCCCGACGGCGCCGACACCGTGGTGCTGGCTCGCGCGGACGACTTCCCCGACGCCCTGGCGGCGGCGACCCTCACCGCAGAGGTCGACGGGCCGCTGCTGCTGACCGGCACCGAGGCGCTGCACCCGGCCGTCGCCGCGGAGCTCGAGCGGCTCGGCGCGACGACGGTCTACCTGGCCGGCGGCACCGCGGCCCTGGCGCCGGCGGTCGAGGACGCCGTCGCCGGCATCGTGGACACCGTCGAGCGCCTGGCCGGCATCGATCGCTTCGACACCGCGCGACTGATCGGCGAGGAGGTCGTCCAGCTCGGCGGCGCCGTCGGCGCCGTGGTCGTCGCGCGGGCCGACGCGTTCCCCGACGCGCTGGCGGCGGCCAACCTGGCCACGTCGGGGCGCGCCCCGATCCTGCTGACATCGACCGAGGCGATGCCGCACGCCACGACCGAGGCGCTGGACGTGCTGCTCGGCGACGCCGGCGACGTGGTGGTCGCCGGCGGCACCGCGGCGGTGTCGGCGGCGGTGGAGACCGCGCTCGGCGACCGCGGGCACGCCGTCGAGCGGATCGGTGGGGCGACCCGCTACGACACGGCCGCGCTGATCGTGGAGGCCGCCCTGGCCGCCGGGGTCGACCTCGACCCGCTGCTCCTGGCCTCCGGCGAGGACTTCCCCGACGCCCTGACCGCCGGCCCGGCAGCGCACGTCCTCGGCGGCGCGCTGGGGCTGGTCCACGCCGACGACCTGGCGAGCAGCCCGGAGACCGCTGCCCTGCTGACCGACCACGCCGGCGAGGTCGGGGAGGTCCTCGTCGCCGGCGGTCCGGCTGCGGTGGCCGACGCGGTCCTCGAGGCTGTGGCGGCGGTGCTCGACGGCTGACGGCCGTCGGGCCACCGCCCGGATCTCCGACGGGCGGATGTGCGGCAGCCGTTCCGGGGTAGCGCATCACGTGCGGGCCCTCATGGCCCGACCCCACGACAGGAGATCCACATGGATGCCAGCAAGCCCGCCAAGGCGGTCCGCAAGGCCGTCGAGTCCGCAGCGGAGAAGGCCGCGGACCTGGTGACGCCCGAGATCCCCGGCACGCCCGGCAGCGCGCCCGCCCCCTTCGACGAGCCGACCGAGCCGCACGATCCCCTCCCGCCGAAGGACGACCAGGGCACACCCGAGACGCGGACGCCGACCGGGGCCGAGACCGGCGCGGCGCCCACGGCCATGGGGCAGCAGGGCGCCCACCTGACCACCTCCACCGGCGTGCGCCTGCGGGACACCGACCACTCGCTGAAGGCGGGGCCGCGCGGTCCGACGTTGCTGCAGGACCACCACCTGCGCGAGAAGATCACCCACTTCGACCACGAGCGGATCCCCGAGCGGGTCGTCCACGCCCGCGGCGCGGGCGCGCACGGCCGGTTCGAGTCCTACGGGACCGCGTCCACCGTCACCCGCGCCGGGTTCCTGGCCGAGGGGGTCACCACCCCGGTGTTCGTGCGGTTCTCCACCGTGCTCGGGTCGCGCGGCTCTGCCGACACCGTTCGCGACACCCGCGGGTTCGCGACGAAGTTCTACACCGCGGAGGGGACCTTCGACCTGGTCGGCAACAACATCCCGGTGTTCTTCATCCAGGACGGCATCAAGTTCCCCGACGTGATCCACGCCGGCAAGCCGCACCCCGACCGCGAGATCCCGCAGGCCCAGAGCGCCCACGACACGTTCTGGGACTTCGTGTCCCTCCACACCGAGGCCCAGCACCACACCATCTGGAACATGTCCGACCGCGGCATCCCCCGCTCCTACCGGATGATGGAGGGCTTCGGCGTCCACACCTTCCGGCTGGTCGACGCCGACGGTGCGACGACGCTGGTCAAGTTCCACTGGAAGCCCGAGCTCGGCGTGCACTCCCTCACGTGGGAGGAGGCGCAGATGATCGGGGGCGTCGACCCCGACTTCCACCGCCGCGACCTGTACGACGCGATCGAGGCCGGCGCCCACCCGTCCTGGGAGCTCGGCATCCAGACGTTCCCCGACAGCGAGGACCAGATGTTCGAGGGGATCGACCTGCTCGACCCGACGAAGATCGTCCCCGAGGAGCTGGCGCCGGTCCAGCCGATCGGCCGGATGACCCTCGACCGCAACCCCTCCAACTTCTTCGCCGAGGTCGAGCAGGTCGCCTTCCACGTCGGCCACCTGCCGCCCGGCATCGACGTGACCAACGACCCGCTGCTGCAGACCCGCCTGTTCAGCTACGTCGACACCCAGCTGACCCGCCTGGGCGGACCGAACTTCAACCAGATCCCGGTGAACCGGCCGCACGCGGCGGTCAACGACATGCTCCGCGACGGGTTCCACCAGCACGGCGTGCACAGCGGCGTGGCGCCGTACAAGCCGAACAGCCTGGACGGCGGCTGCCCCTTCTTCGCGGGTGCCGACGACATGGCCTTCGTCGACGTGCCGCAGGTCGTCGCCGAGAGCACGAAGGTCCGCGAGAACCCGGCGAGCTTCGACGACCACTACAGCCAGACCCGCCAGTTCTGGCTGAGCATGACGCCCGTCGAGAAGGAGCACATCATCCGGGCCTACGCCTTCGAGCTCGGCAAGTGCTACGAGCAGGCGATCAAGGAGCGCCAGCTCCAGGCCCTCGCCAACGTCGACCCGGTGCTGTGCAGCGAGGTCGCGACCGCGCTCGGCCTGCCGGCACCCGAGCCGACGATCGACCTGGTCGACCCCGAGCCGAGCCCCGCCCTGTCACAGGTGGGTGGAGAGTGGCCCGGCGACGGGAGGGTGGTCGGCATCGTCGTCGACCCCGACGGCGACCTCGACGGCGTCGGGATGCTCCGCCAGACGATCCTCGCCGCCGACATGGTCCCCCTCCTCATCGCGCCGCACGGCGGGGTGGTCGACGGGATGGCCGTTCAGCGGACGTTCGCGACCGCGCGGTCGGTGGAGTTCGACGCGCTGCTCGTGGCAGGCAGCCCGGCCCCGGCCCCCGACGCCGTCCCGGCGCGGGACGCGAAGGCCGGTGCCGACGACGGGGTGGGCCTCGATCCGCGCATCGCGCTGATGGTGGCCGAGTGCCACCGCCACGCGAAGGTGGTCGGCGCCTGGGGCGACGGGGTCGCCGCGCTGTCGCGCGCGGGGTGCCCGACCGACGACGTCGGCGTGGTCACCGGCGACGACGCGTCCTCGGTGTTCGCCGAGGCCAAGTCGCTGATGGCCGGCCACCGCGCCTGGGACCGCTTCCGCGCGACCGTCAGCTGACGAGGGGCACCGCCCGGCGCCACGGCTCAGCTGTGGCGCTGGGTGAGGGACCACCAGTTGCCCGAGGGGTCGGTGAAGACCGCCTCGATGCCGTAGGGCTGCTCCTCGGGCTCCTGCAGGAACCGAACCCCCTCGCCCGCCAGCTCGGCGTGCGTCGCCCTGCAGTCGTCGGTGGCGAGCACGCCGGGTCCGAGCGCACCCTTCGCGACGAGCTCGCCAAGGGTCTCGGCGGTCTCGTCGTCCATCGGGCCGCCCCCGCCGATCGGCATCAGCACCATCTCGAGCTCGGGCTGGTCGGGGGGCGACACGGTCAACCAGCGGAAGTCGCCCAGTGACTGGTCGGTGCGGACGGCGAAGCCGAGGACGTCGCGGTAGAAGGTCAGGGCCTCGTCCTGGTCGCGGCACCAGATCGTGGCGTGGGACATGCGGGAGATCATGTCGGGCTCCTCGTCGGGTCGGGCCGGCGCGGGTCGCCGGTGCGGGGTGCGTCTGACCCTACGGAGCGGCCTCGGCGACCGCTTCTCCCAGGTTGCGGAGCTCCTCGGGATCGACGTGGCGGTGCGCGTAGCACGAGGGCACCGGTGCGGTCCGCGGCCGCAGGCCGGCGAGGGCGGCCATGCGGCGACGCCAGGCGGTCGGCGGTCGACCGTGCGCCCGGGCGAACGCGTCGGAGAACGAGCCGAGGCTCGCGTACCCGACGGCACCGCACACCGCGGTGACGTCGAGGTCGGTCGTCTCGAGCAGGTGGCGGGCGAGCTCCATCCGCTTGCTGGTCTGGTAGCGCCCCGGCGTCTGACCGACCACCCGGGCGAACCGCCGCACGAAGTGGTGGGTCGAGTAGCCCGCGATGGCGGCCAGCCCCGTCAGGTCGAGGGGTGCCGCCGGGTCCGCCTCAATGGCCGCCCGCGCGGCGTGGATCGTCTCGTCGGGTGACCGGGCGGCCGCGGCGGACAGCAGCCCGGCGGTGACGGGGCGCCAGTCGACGGTCATCGCCGTCGAGCGTACGCCCCCGTCGCGCACCGCGATCAGCCGACCAGCCCCGGTGCCGGACCCGTCGAGGCCCGGGCGATCAGCTCGGGCCGGAACGCCAGCTCGGTGCGGCGCAGGGGCCGGCCCTCGCGCACCTCGACGCACAACGTCGCGATGGCGCGGCACATCTGGTCGACCGGCTGGCGCACGGTGGTGAGCGGCGGGTCGAGGTAGCCCATCAGCAGGCTGTCGTCGTAGCCGACCACCGACACGTCCTGCGGCACCCGCAGGCCGCGGGCCCGGACCGCTTCGAGCGCGCCGACGGCGATGAGGTCCGACGCGGCGACGATGCCGGTCACCCCCTCGTCGAGCAGCGCGTCGGCGGCCCGTCGCCCACCGGCGATCGTGTAGGTGTCCTGGCACAACGGCGACGCGGTCCGGGCGTCGGCCGGCCGCGCGCGGTCGCGCTCGGGGACGTCGAGCCCCACCGACGCGCCGGCCTCGAGGCCGGCGTCGCTCAGGGCCTTCGCCCAACCGTCGGCGCGGCGCTGGCTGGCGACGTAGCGCAGCGACCCCGCGGCCAGGCCGATGCGCCGGTGGCCGAGGCGGGTGAGGTGCTCGGTCGCCATCCGGCCGGCCTCGACGTCGTCGCAGGTGACGCTGGCCACCTCGGGCAGCTCGGGGACGCGGCCGTTGACGACGACCACCGGGACGCCGCGCGCGACCAGGTCGGCGTACATCCCGTGGTCGGCCGTCGTGTCCGCGTGGCTGCCGGCGATGAACACCAGCGCGGCGACGCCCAGCTCGAGCAGGGCCTCGACGTGCTCGACCTCCCCCACCCCGTCGGGCCTGGACGTGCACAGCGTGGTCATCATCCCGCTCAGCCCCAGCCGGCTCTCGATCCCCTGCGCGAACACCCCGAAGATCGGGTTGTCCAGCTCGGGCACGAGCAGCCCGACCGTGCGGGCTCGGCGGCCACCGGCCAGGCCGGGGGGCTCCCACCCGATCTGGCGGAGCGCGTCGGCGACGCGATCGCGAACCTCCTGGCTGACGCCCGGACGGTCGTTGACGACCCGGCTCACCGTGGCGGTGCTGACGCCCGCGACCGCCGCGACATCCCGCAGCTTCGGTCGGCCGGCTGCCCGCAGTTCCGCCATGGCTGCAATCTAACCTGCAATTCTTTGCAGCTCCACTTCACTTCTGTGCAAGAATTGCGTACGGTTTACGAGCACAGTCACCGCGACACGAAGGAGAGACCCGAGATGCGCCTGCGCGTGATGGCGATCCTGGTACTGGTCCTGTCCCTGCTGGCCACCGCGTGCGGCGGCGACGACGGGGGCACCGAGACCGAGACCGAGCCGGCGGACGCCGCCGCGCCCACCGAGGAGGCGGCCGACGAGCCGACCGAGGAGCCGGCCGCGGAGGCGACCGAGGAGGTCGAGGCGACCGAGGACGCCGCGGCCGAGCCGACGGAGGAGGGGACCGAGGCCGTCGTCCGCGCCGACGCCGACCTGGTGATCTGGGCCGACGAGACCCGGGTCGAAGCCCTGCAGCCCTTCGCCGATCAGTTCGGCGAGGAGAACGGGATCTCCGTCGCGCTCCAGGAGCTGCCGTTCGACGAGATCCGCGCGCAGTTCTCCACCGCCGCTCCGGCAGGTGAGGGGCCAGACATGATCGTCGGCGCGCACGACTGGCTGGGCGAGCTGGTGACCAACGGCCTGGTCGCCCCCGTCGACCTCGCGAACGCAGGCGACTACGCCGAGGTCGCGGTCGAGGCCTTCACCTACGAGGGTCAGCTCTACGGCGTCCCGTACGCCATCGAGAACATCGCCCTGGTCCGCAACACCGACCTGGTGCCCGAGGTGCCCGCCACCTTCGAGGAGCTCGAGCAGACCGCGCTGTCCCTCGTCGAGTCCGGCGAGGCCGAGATCCCCCTCGCCCTGCAGGCGGACCCGGCCGACCCGTTCCACAACTACCCGCTGTTCACCGCGTTCGGTGCCAGCGTGTTCGGCATCAACGACGACGGCACCTACAACCCCGACGAGCTGGGCATCGACAGCCCCGAGGGCCTCGCCGCCGCCGAGCAGTTCGGTGCCTGGGTCGAGTCCGGGCTCATCAACCCGTCGATCACCTACGACGTGATGGTCGAGTCCTTCGCGACGGGGAACGCGCCGTTCGCGATCACCGGTCCGTGGGCGGTCAGCCAGGAGGACCCGCCGGGCTTCCGCGCCCAGGGCGTCAACTACGAGATCACGCCGATCCCCACCATCCAGGGCGGCACCCCCGCGCCGTTCGTCGGCGTCCAGGGCGTCATGATCTCCTCGTTCTCCGAGCAGGGCCTGCTGGCCCAGACCTTCGCCCAGGACTTCATCGGCACCGCCGACGTGCAGCTGGCGCTGTTCGAGGCGGGCGGCCGCCCGCCGGCGCTGCTGGCCGCCTTCGAGCAGGTCGCCGACGACCCCGACGTCCAGGGCTTCGGCGAGGCCGGCCAGGACGGCCAGCCCCTGCCGGCGATCCCCGAGATGGGGTCGGTGTGGACGGCGTGGACCGACGCCTACGAGCTGATCTACGACGGCCAGGGCACGCCGACGGAGAACTTCCAGGCGGCGGCCGCCCAGATCCGCAACCTGATCGCCGAGGGCTAGCCCCGACCCGGCGCGGCGGTGGCGCGATGACCGATCCGACCGACCTGGCCGTCAGGCCCGAGGAGGGGCGACCCCGCCCCTCCTCGGGTGGCTCGGGCACCCCGCCGCCCCACCGGCCGACCGCGCTCGAACGGCTGACCGGCAGCCGGTCGGCCTGGGGCCTGCTGCTCAAGCTGAGCGTCCTCGGGCTCGCGCTGTACAACGCGGTGGTCTTCACCAGCCGGCTCGTCGACGAGCAGGCCTGGGTCGGGCTGGTCGCGATGTGGGGGGCCACCGCAGTCCTGGTCTGGCTGTACCTGCGCCCGGGCAGGGTGCCGGCGAAGTTCATCGTGCCGGGCACGATCTTCCTGCTCGTGTTCCAGGTGTACCCGGTGCTCTACACGGGCTACATCGCCTTCACGAACTTCGGCACGGGGAACGTGCTCGAGAAGCCGGACGCGATCGAGCAGCTGCTGGCGCAGCGGACCCGTGTGCCGCCCGACGCGATCCGCTACGGCGCCACCGCCTTCGCCGACCCCGACGGCGAGGTCGCGCTGCTGCTCACCGACCCCGACGGCGAGCTGCTGTTCGGCACCGCCGAGGAGCTGGTCGCCCTCGACGAGCTCGGCGACGTCACCGAGGAGGGTGACGTGGTCACCGCCGTCGGCGACTTCGAGCGGCTCGACCTGGTCGCCGCCCAGGACGTCGCGCCGGCCCTGCAGGAGCTGCGCGTCCCGACCTCGGACGGGGCGATCCAGCTCCAGTCGCTCACCGCCGCCGCCCGGGCGGAGTCGACCCTCACCTACGACGAGGACCGCGACGTCATCGTCGACACCCAGACGGGTGTCGAGTACGCGCCGGTCCAGGGCAACTTCGTCTCACCGGACGGCGAGCGCCTGACGCCCGGCTGGCGGGCGGTCGAGGGCACGGACAACTTCACGCGGGCGTTCACCTCGCCCCTCATCCGCGGGCCGTTCCTCCGCGTGTTCGTGTGGAACTACGTCTTCGCGCTCGCGAGCGTCTTCCTGACCTTCGCCCTGGGCCTGGCCCTGGCCATCGCGCTGAACGAGCCGCGGATGCGCAGCCGGCGGCTGTACCGGTCGATCCTGGTGATCCCCTACGCCCTGCCGTCGTTCCTGACCGCGATGGTGTGGGCGGGGCTGTTCAACACCGAGTTCGGCGCGGTCAACGACATCCTCGGCACCTCGCTGCCGTGGCTCACCGACCCTTGGCTCGCCAAGGTGTCGATCCTGATCATCAACCTGTGGCTCGGGTTCCCCTACATGTTCCTCGTGTCCACCGGTGCCCTGCAGGCGATCCCGGCCGACATGCTCGAGGCCGCGTCGGTCGACGGCGCATCGGCGCTCCAGCGCTTCAACCGGATCACGCTGCCGAACCTGATGATCACGATCGCGCCGCTGCTGATCGCGTCGTTCGCGTTCAACTTCAACAACTTCAACATCGTGTACCTGGTCACCCGCGGCGGCCCGCCGATCCAGGGCGCCCAGACCCCCGCCGGGCACACCGACATCCTCGTCAGCTACGTCTACCGGATCGCCTTCGAGTCCGGCCGTGGCGCCGACTACGGGTTCGCCGCAGCGATCAGCGTCCTCATCTTCGTGATGGTGGCGGGAATCTCCGCGTGGAGCTTCCGCCGCACCCGCACCCTGGAGGACATCGCGTGAGCGCGATCTCGCGGGGCGGCCGTGGGCCCGTCGCCAGGTGGTTCCGCGCGATCGGCTGGCGCCACGTCGTCGGCGTCGTCGCGGTCGCCTTCGCGCTGTTCCCGGTCGTCTGGGTGGTCTCGGCGTCGGTCAACCCGACCAGCACGTTGTCGGGCCAGCAGGTCATCCCGACCAACCCCACCCTCGACAACTTCCGCCGGCTGTTCGACACGAGCTTCTGGACCTGGTTCCGCAACTCGCTGGTCGTCGCCGGCGCCGGCGCGATCGGCACGGTGGTCCTGGCGGCGCTCGCCGCCTACAGCTTCAGCCGGCTGCGCTTCACCGGACGGCGGGTCGGGCTGCTCAGCCTGGTGCTCGTGCAGATGTTCCCCCAGCTGCTCGCGTTCGTCGCGATCTACCTGATGATGATCGCCGTCGGCGACGTCGCGCCGGCGATCGGGACCGGGACGATCAGCGGGCTCATCCTCGTGTACCTCGGTGGGGCCATGGGGGTGAACACCTGGCTGATCAAGGGGTTCTTCGACACGATCCCGAAGGACCTGGATGAGTCCGCGCTCGTGGACGGCGCGACGCACTGGCAGATCTACAGCCGGATCATCCTGCCGCTGGCCGCGCCGATCCTCGCCGTGGTCGGCCTGCTCGCCTTCGTGACGATCCTCAACGACTTCGTCGTGGCGAACGCCGTCCTCGGCCAGTCCGAGGACTCCTGGACGCTGTCGATCGGTCTGTTCCGGTTCATCGACGAGCGCTACGGCGCGCGCTGGGGCCCGTTCGCCGCGGGCGCGGTCATCGGGTCGATCCCGACGGTCGCGCTGTTCATGTACCTGCAGCGCTACATCGTCTCCGGTCTGACCCAGGGGTCGGTGAAGGGCTGATCGCGGGGTAGGGTCAGTGGCGACCTGAAGGACCCGAACAGGAGCGCCCATGGCCTCTCGCCCCTCCCCCGCCCGTCTGACCGCGCTGCTCGCCGTCCTCGCCCTGGTGCTGGCGGCATGTTCGGGAGGGGGCGAAGAGGTCGAGGGCGAGGGGTTGGCGGAGGACGCGACCGAGGACTCAGGGGCCGAGGGCTCGGCGGCGGAGGGCGGAGGCGTCGCGACCGAGGGCGACGCCATGGGCGGCGATGCCGGTGCCGACGCGGGTGAGGAGGCGCCGGCGGGGACGTTCGTCGCCGCGATCGGCCAGCAGCCCGACCAGCTGGACCCGCACGTCACGACGGCGTACCCCTCCTTCCAGGTGCTCGAGAACATCTACGACACCCTCGTCGTGCCGGACCCCGAGACCCTCGAGATGGCACCGTCCCTGGCGACGGAGTGGACGACGTCAGAGGACAGCCTGACGTGGACGTTCACCCTGGCCGAGGGGGTCACGTTCCACGACGGCAGCGAGTTCGACTCCGCCGACGTCGTCTACTCGTTCAACCGGATCATCGACGAGGAGCTGAGCAACGCCTTCCGCTTCGCGAGCGTCGAGTCGGTCACCGCGCCGGACCCGCAGACGGTCGAGATCGCGTTGACCGAGCCCACGCCGAACCTGCTGGCCAACATCGGCGGGTTCAAGGGCATGGCGATCCTGCCGGAGGGGGCTGCCGAGGACCTCGACCTCGCGACGGAGGCCAACGGCACCGGCCCGTTCGTCCTCGAGGACCAGGGTCCGGACGCGATCACCCTGACCGCGAACCCCGACTACTGGGGTGAGGGGCCGAACGTCGACGCCGTCGAGTTCCGCTTCATCTCCGAGCCGACCACCGCGCTGACCGAGCTGCAGACGGGCGGGGTCCACTGGACCGACAACGTCCCGCCGCAGCAGATCGAGCAGCTGAGCGGCGAGGACGCGGTCGTGCTCGAGACCACCCCGTCCCAGGACTACTGGTACTGGACCGCCAACTTCGATGTCGAGCCGTTCGGCGACCCGCTGGTCCGCGAGGCGCTGGCCTACGCGATCGACCGCGAGGCGATCACCCAGGCCGCCACGTTCGGCGCGGGCCAGGTCAACCAGACCGCGATCCCCGAGGACAGCGTCTGGTACTCCGACTACGCGCCGTACTCCCACGACCCCGAGCGCGCCCAGCAGCTGCTCGGCGAGGCCGGCGTCAGCGACCTGTCGATGGGGCTGATGGTCACCGACGAGTTCCCCCAGACGGTCACCGCCGCGGAGGTCATCGCGAGCCAGCTCGCCGAGGTCGGCATCACCGTCGAGATCCAGACCGAGACGTTCGCCACCTGGCTCGACCGGCAGGGCCAGGGCGACTACGACGCGTTCATGCTCGGGTGGCTCGGCAACCTGGACCCGTTCGGCTACTACCACTCCCAGCACCTGTGCGAGGGGTCGAACAACTACCAGGGCTACTGCAACGACGAGGTCGACGCCCTCCTCGAGCAGGCCGCGGTCGAGACCGACACCGAGGCCCGCAAGGACCTGTACGACCAGGCCGTGCAGATGATCGTCGACGACGGCAGCTACTGGTTCCTCTACAACCCGGAGGTCGTCCAGGCGTGGAGCCCGGACGTCGAGGGATATCAGATCCGCGCCGACCGGGCGATCAACTTCGAGACCGTCAGCCTGGGCTAGGGCGGCCGGCGACCGGACGCGCTGATGGCCGGCTACATCGTCCGACGGGTCCTGCAGGCCCTCGGGGTCCTGCTGGGCGTCAGCGTCCTGGTCTTCGCGATCATCCACCTGGTGCCGGGCGACCCGGTGCGGCTCGCCCTCGGCACCCGGTTCGACCAGGAGACCTACGACGCGCTGCGGGCGCGCGCCGGCCTCGACCAGCCGCTGCTCCAGCAGTACGTCTCCTGGCTGGGCGGGGTGGTGCAGGGCGACTTCGGCGTGTCGTTCCGGTCGGGGCGGACCGTGCTCGCGATGGTGCTGGAGCGGCTGCCGGCCACGCTGTCGCTCGCGGCGGTCGCGATCCTCGTGGCCACCGCCATGGCGCTGCCGCTGGGGATCTTCTCGGCGATCCGCCAGGGCAAGCTGACCGACCGGGTCGCGACGGCGATCAGCCAGATCGGCATCTCGATCCCGGACTTCTGGATGGGCATCCTGCTGATCCTGCTGTTCGCGCTGAACCTCGGGTGGTTGCCCGCGTCCGGCTACGTCGGCATCACCGAGGACCCGCTCGAGTGGGCGCGGCGGCTGATCCTGCCCGGCGTCACCGTCGGGGTCGTGAGCGGCGCGGTGCTCACCCGGTTCGTCCGGTCCTCGGTGCTCGAGAACCTGGGTGAGGACTTCGTCCGCACCGCCAGGTCAAAGGGCCTGGGGGAGCGCACGATCATCCGCCAGCACGTGCTGCCCAACGCGCTGGTGCCGGTGATCACGGTCACGGGGCTCCAGCTCGCGTACCTGCTGAGCGGCGTGGTGGTGGTCGAGGCCGTCTTCGCCTGGCCGGGGCTCGGCCAGCTGGCGCTCGACGCGGTCCTCACCCGCGACTACCCGGTGCTGCAGGGCGCTGTCCTGCTCTTCGCCGGCTTCTTCCTGGTCGTCAACCTCCTGGTCGACCTGCTGTACACCGTCGTCGACCCGCGGATCGAGTACTGACCATGGGCGAGGACACTCGCATCGAGATCGCGGCCGGCGCGCCGCCGGCCGCCGACGACCGGCCGCGGTGGCGGCGGACCGTCGCGCTCGTGGCCGCCAACCGGCCGGCCCTGATCGGCGCGGCGTTCCTCGCCGCCCTGGTCGTGGTCGCGCTGCTCGACCGGTGGGTGGCGCCGTACGGCTTCAACGAGATCAACGTCGTGGAGGGGCAGCTCCAGCCCCCCTCGGCGACCCACCTCTTCGGCACCGACAACCTGGGCCGGGACGTGTTCAGCCGGGTGCTGCTCGGCACGCAGGTCTCACTCCGGGTCGGGCTGGTCGCCGTCGGCCTGTCCATGACGGTCGGGACCGCCGTCGGGGTCGTGGCCGGGTACTTCGGCGGCAAGCTCGACGACGTGCTGATGCGCCTGATGGACGTCATATTCGCCTTCCCCGCCATCCTCATGGCCATCGCGGTGCTGGCGATCCTCGGACGCGGGTCCACCAACGCGATGGTCGCCATCGGCATCGTCTTCATCCCGATCTTCGCCCGCGTCGCGCGGTCGCGGACGTTGAGCGTGCGCGAGGAGGTGTACGTGCGCGCAGCGCGGTCGGCGGGCGCGTCGGACCTGCGGATCATGCGCCTGCACATCCTCCCGAACGTCGCCGCGCCGGTCATCGTGCAGGCCTCGATCAGCCTGGCCTTCGCGATCCTGAACCTGGCGGCGCTGTCGTTCCTCGGCCTGGGTACCCAGCCGCCGGACCCGTCGTGGGGGCGGATGCTGGCCGAGGGACGGGACTACTACACCAGCGGGGCGTGGTGGATGGCGGTCTTCCCGGGGCTGGCGATCTTCATCACCGTGTTCAGCCTGAACGTCCTCGGCGACGCGCTGCGCGACGCGCTGGACCCGCGGCAGGCCTCCGCCATGGAGTCGAGGGGGCACACCGCATGACCGTCCTGCGCGTCCGCGGCCTGGAGGTCGCCTTCGGCACCCGCCGCGGCCGGGCCGAGGTCGTCAACGGCATCAGCTACGACCTGGACGCCGGCGAGACCGTCGCCCTGGTCGGGGAGTCCGGCAGCGGCAAGAGCGTGTCGAGCCTGGCCCTGCTCGGGCTGGTGCCGTCCCCGCCGGCCCGGGTGTCCGGCTCGATCGTGCTGGGCGACACCGAGGTGGTCGGCGCGACCGAGGACGAGCTGCGCCACATCCGCGGCAACGACATCGCGATGATCTTCCAGGACCCGATGACGTCGCTGAACCCGGTCATGCCGATCGGCCGGCAGCTCACCGAGGGCATGCGCCTGCACCTCGGCCTGTCCGCCCGGGACGCTCGCGACCGCGCCGTGGACCTGCTCACGCAGGTCGGGATCCCGTCGGCGGCGCGTCGGCTCGACGACTACCCGCACCAGTTCTCCGGCGGCATGCGCCAGCGCGTGATGATCGCGATCGGGTTGGCCTGCGATCCGACGGTCCTGGTGGCCGACGAGCCGACGACCGCGCTCGACGTCACGATCCAGGCCCAGATCATCGAGCTCGTCCAGCAGCTGCAGGACGAGACCGGCACCGCGGTGCTGTGGATCACCCACGACCTCGGCGTCGTCGCGGGGATCGCCGACCGGGTGATGGTCATGTACGCCGGGCGGATCGTCGAGGAGGCGGACGTCGACACCCTCTACGACGACCCCCGGCACCCCTACACCCGTGGCCTGCTCGCCTCACTGCCGGTCCTCGGCGAGGTTCGGGAGGGGCTCGAGTCGATCCCCGGGCTGCCGCCGGACCCGGTGGCGATGCCGCCCGGCTGCCCGTTCTGGCCGCGGTGCGAGGTGCGGGCCGACCCGCGCTGCGAGCACGAGGAGCCCCCGCTCGTGGACGTCGGCGACGGACACCGGGTGGCGACGTTCTACCCCGATGCGCTCGCCGGCGAGCCGATCGGAGGCGGAGGTGGCTGAGGTGCGGACCGAGCCGCTCCTGTCCCTCGAGGACCTGCAGGTGTGGTTCCCCCAGCGCGACTCCGGCGTGCTGCGCCGCGTGACGGGTCACGTCAAGGCCGTCGACGGGGTGTCGCTGACCGTCGACCGGGGCGAGACCGTGGGTCTGGTCGGCGAGTCGGGCTGCGGCAAGTCGACGACGGGGTTGGCGCTGCTCCGCCTGGTCGAGCCGACCGGCGGACGGGTCGTCTTCGACGGCACCGACGTGACCGCCCTGTCGAGCGGGGACCTCCGCGCGCTGCGGCGCCGGATGGCGATGATCTTCCAGGACCCGATGGCGTCGCTGAACCCGCGGCGGACGGTCGGCGCGTCGATCGCCGAGCCGCTCGAGATCCACGGGCTCCACGCCGGTCGGCACCGCGAGCGGGTCGGGGAGCTCATGGAGCTGGTCGGCCTCTCCGCGGACCACGCCGGCCGGTACCCCCACGAGTTCTCCGGCGGGCAGCGCCAGCGCGTCGGGATCGCCCGGGCCCTCGCCGGCGAGCCCGAGCTGATCATCGCCGACGAGCCGATCGCCAGCCTGGACGTGTCGATCCAGGCCCAGATCATGAACCTGCTCGAGCGCCTGCAGGACGAGCTCGACCTGACCTACCTGTTCATCGCCCACGACCTTGCCGCCGTCCAGCACGTCAGCGACCGCATCGCGGTGATGTACCTGGGCCGGATCGTCGAGGTCGGGCCGCGCGACGCGCTGGTGGACGACCCCCAGCACCCCTACACCCGGGCGCTGCTGTCGGCCGTGCCCGTGCCCCGGCCGGAGGAGGAGCGGCAGCGCCAGCGGGTCGTCCTCACCGGTGACGTGCCGAGCCCCCTCGACCCGCCGTCGGGCTGCAACTTCCGGACCCGCTGCCCCGAGGTCTTCGAGCCGTGCGGGGTGGTGGACCCGCACCTCGTCCCCCGGGCCGACCTCGACGGCCGCCCGGTCGCCTGCCACCTGCACGGGGTCGAGGGCCGCGAGGTCGAGCGCTCCCACCACCTCGACCGGGGGGAGGGCGAGGAGGACCCGGCCGCGTAGGGCCTGCTACGCGCGGGTGATCACCGCGACCGGGCAGGGGGCGTGGCGGAGCACGTGGTCGAGGTCGTGGCCGAGGAACGCCCGACGGGTGATCGGCTGCACGTCCGAGCGCATCACGATCAGGCTGGCCCCGGTCCGCTCGGCGAGGTCGACCACGACGGTGCCCTTGGGCGCGTCGGTCACCTCCACGCGGGTGGTCACCTCCGCCCCCATGGCGAGGCCCATCGCCGCCTCCGCGGTGGCGATCTCCTCCCCGATCAGGCGGGCGCGGCTGACCAGCTCGTCGCCACCCCGGCGGGCACGACCGGCTTCGGACCACGTCCCGGCCGGCGGGTCGGTGATCCTGACCAGGTCGACGACCGGCTGGTCCACGCCGACCTGCGCGAGCGGGTCGGACCCCTCACCTGCGGCCACCTCGCCGTCGGCGGCGACCGACACGGGCGGGGTGGCCGCCGGCGTCGCGGGTGCCCCGGTCGCGATCGCGTAGGCGATCTCCGGCGCGCGGGACTCGGGATCGGTCCCGGTCGTCGGCAGCAGGATGCGGGTGAGGGGCACGTCGACGAGGGAGTCGTCGAGCTCCTGGGCCCAGCGCGAGTGGACCAGCAGGACCGGGCACGGGCTCGTCATGAGCACCCGGTCGACCACGCCGCTGAACAGCGGCGCGTCAGGGTCGCCGTCGTCGAGGGTCTCCGTCGCACCGAGGACGATCAGGTCGAAGCCGTCGGCGGCCGCAGCCACCACGGCGTCGCCGATGCCCGTGGCCGGCACGTCGGGGTCGACGTCCCGGACCGCGTGGCGCACCCGGGCGGCCGCGAGGTGGGAGGTGACCCGCCCGACCCGCTCGGGGTCCGGCGCCCCCTCGCCCACGTGGAGGACCGTCACGTCGAGGTCGCGCCCGACGGCGATCCGCTGCAGCAGCTGGGCGGCGAGCTGGCTGTTCGTGCCGCCGCGCGTCGGCAGGAGCACCCGGTGGACGCCGGCGAGCATGCTGGTCCGCTCCCCCTCCTCGCGGGCCAGACGGGCACGCTCCTCCTCCCCCATCGGCACGCGGGGGAGCAGGAACCGGAGGAGCGGCGGGGCCATCAGCGACGTGACGATCGCCACCATGACGATGATCGTGAACATCTCCGGCGTGAGCACGCCGAGGTTCAACCCGATCGTGGCGACGATGATCTCGAGCGCGCCGCGGGCGTTCATGCCGGCGCCGAGCGACAGCGCCTCCCAGCGCCCCAGCCCGGCGGTCGCGGCCCCGATGTAGGCGCCGACGAACTTGCCGCCGATGGCGATCGCGAGGACGAGGACCCCGATGGCCAGGACCTCCGGATCGGCCAGGGCCGAGAGGTCGACGCGCAGGCCGGCGCTCGCGAAGAACACCGGTGCGAAGATCGCCAGGGCGACCGACTCGAGCGTGTGGATGATGCCGTGGTCGACCCGTCGGATCTGCCCGGCGACGATGCCGAGGACGAACGCGCCGAGCACCGCCTCGATGTTCAGCGCCTGCGTCGCCGCCGCGAACCCCAGGGCCAGCACGACCAGCGTCGTCAGCAGCGGTCCGTCGCCGGGGACGGCGGTGGTCACCCAGCGCACGATCCGCACCACGAGCCAACGGCCGAGGGTGAACGCGATCGCCAGGAAGCCGACGACCCTGATGACGCTCGCGGCGGCGGCGCCGGCTGACACCGCCCCGCTCGAGGCCAGGCCGGCGACGATGGACAGCAGGATCCAGCCGATCGTGTCGTCGACCATCCCCGCGGCCAGGGTGAGCTGGCCGATGTCGCGGCGGATGATCCGCATCTCGATCAGCACCTTCGCGATCACCGGGATCGCCGAGATCGACATCGCCGTGCCCATGAACAGCGCGAAGGTCAGGTGCTGGTCCGGGTCGTTGACGAAGCTGTCCGGCAGCACCAGCGCGACCCCGAAGCCGGTGATGAACGGGACGATGATCCCGCCCAGGCTGACCTTCAGCGCGGTCGTCCGGCGGGCGAGGATCAGCGCGATGTCGGTCTCGAGGCCCGTCAGGACCAGCAGCAGCATGACCCCGAGGAAGCTGACGATCTCGAGCAGGTGGCCCTGGGCGGGGTCGTCGGGGGTGAATATCGCCTCGTGCAGCCCCGGGGCGATCCCGCCGAGGATCGTGGGGCCGAGGATGTGGCCGGCCAGCAGCTCGCCGACGACCGAGGGCATCCCGAACCGGGCAGCGATCAGCCCGAAGGCGCGCGCCACGAGCAGCAGCAGGGCGAACTGCACCAGGAAGATGAGGAGGGAGTCGTGGGAGATCGCCGCCATCGACGACCCCTCCACCGCGAGGACCACCATCAGCACACGCTCTCTGTGTCACGTGCTCGTCGCCCGGTCGCGGCTGCGGCCGACGTGCGAGACCCCTCGGACGCGGTGACCGCGACCGCAGCCGTTGTACACCCGGCGCCGGTCGGGTGGGAGGCCCGTCACGGTGTCGTTGCAACATCCGGGCGGTGGCGTTGCAGGGGGGTTGCAGCGGCCGACGGCGATTGGGGTGCGTCGAGCCACCGACCGTAGGGTCCTCTCGCGAGCTCGGGTCGTCGACCCGACCGGACCACGAGGTAACCAACGCCATGACGTCAATCCGGAGGGCCATCTCCCGGACAGCCATGTCCGCCGTTCTGCTGCTCGGCCTGCTGGTGCCCGCAGCGCCGGCGACTGCCCAGTCGGGTCCACCCGGCACCATCGTCTACATCCAGGACGGCGACGTGATCGCTTCGACCCCGGACGGGTCGCAGTCGCACGTCGTCGCTGGCGGCGGGAACTGGGGCGAGCCAGCCATCACCGACGATGGCATCGTCGTCGCGGTCCGGGACGGCACCGAGATCGTGCGGATGACCCAGGCAGGTCAGGAGCTGAGCGCCTTCACCCCCTCGATCCTGTTCGCGTCCGGCATCCACGAGCTGGACGTCACAGAGGACGGTGAGTACGTCGTCTACGGGTCGATCCAGCTGTGCTCCCGACCGAACGGCGACTTCGACACCTGCCGCACCCACAACATCGTCTACGCCGACGGACGCACGCCGGAGTCCCTGGGCGGGGTCGTCCAGTCCAACGTGGTCACGTTCTGGCCCGGGCAGCCCCTGGCCGTGACCCGCGGCGTCGACACCTTCGGCCTCGGCGCCGACGAGACCACCGACTGGTTCGACGAGGGCATCATCGACACCGCCGACCTGGACATCAGCCGAGACGGCAGCTTGCTGGCGACCGCCGGCTGCGACTACGACGCGGTCGACGACGACTTCAACCTCAGCTGCGCGCCGCTGATCAGGTTCCACGTCCTCAACGGCCCGCCGCCGGCGCAGCCGACGCCGGTCACGGACTGCTTCCTCACGAACGCCGAGGAGGCCGTCCGCTTCGACGCCGTCTCCTTCAGCCCCGACGCCACCGCGTTCGTGTACAGCGAGCGCGGCGAGGAGGAGGATCTCGACCAGGCCGACGTCAAGGTCCAGCTCGACTTCAGCGTCAGCCCCTGCAGCGGCGGCGCCGAGATCACGCTGGCCGAGGGTGCCCAGTCCCCGCACTGGGGTGCGGCGACCTACGACCCCAGCGGCGGCGACCCGGTCGACCCGGGCGAGCCCGGTGAGCCCGGCGGCCCCGGTCAGCCCGGCCAGAACCCCGAGGGCACGTTCCGGGTCGACGGCGGCGGCGTGAGCGACCCGGTGGGGCAGGCCATCGCGACCTCGCAGTCGCTGTTCGAGGACGGGCAGGCCGACCGCGTGGTCCTGGCGACCGCCGACCGCTTCCCCGACGCGTTGGCCGGTGCGGCCCTCGCAGGTGTCCGCGGGCCCATCCTGTTGACCCCCTCGAACGGCCCGCTCGACCCCGACGTGGCCGCGGAGATCCAGCGCGTCACCGGCGGGGACGGCGTCGTCCTGACCCTCGGCGGCGAGGCCGCGGTCACCGAGCAGGCCGCCGGTCAGGCTCGCGCTGCCGCCGGCGACCGCGCCTGCACCGCGCCGCTCCCCTCGTCCTGCCGCTACGCCGGCACCGGGCGCGAGGACACCGCCGCGCAGATCGCGGCGACGGTCCTCGCGGAGAACCCCGGCCAGGACCGGGTGCTCATCGCCCGCGGTGACGCGTTCGCCGACGCCATCACCGGCGGGGCGTACGCCGCCCGCGCCGGTGTGCCGATCCTGCTCACCCCCTCGACGACCCTCGCCGCCCAGACCTCCGGGTTCCTCCAGAGCCACCCAGAGGTCGTCGAGGCCGTCATCCTCGGCGGCGAGGCGGCGGTGTCCGGCGCGGTCGCGGGCCAGCTGGGAGTCGACACCGTCGGCCGTGTGGCCGGCGACGACCGGACCGCGACCTCCGCGGCGATCGCCACCGAGCTGTGGCAGGCCGAGGGCCTGGCCGGCGGCGGGGTCGTCGTGGTCAACGTCCGCCACGAGCAGGGCTGGCAGACGGCCCTGAGCGCGGCGGTGGTCTCAGCGGCCGTCGGCGCGCCCCAGCTCGGGGTGGAGAACCCGCCGGCCGCCCCGACCCAGGCGGTGCTCGACGCCGCCGGCGTGGTCGGCACCAGCCAGGTCATCACCTTCGGTGGTGGCGACCTGGTCGCCCCGTCCCAGCTGGCAGCCATCCAGGCAGCCGGGTAGGCGAGGCGGACCACGACCGCGGCCCGGGCGCACCACGCGCCCGGGCCGTCGCACGTGCGACGCGCCGTCGTCAGGTGGACGCCGTAGGAACCCACAACCCACAAATCGACTCCGCTCCGGCCACCCGAGGACCGTGGTCGCGCACATCTGTGGGAGAACCCGCAGGTCAGCGCCGTCGAGGGGTCCCGCACGGAGGCGATCGGTGGGACTCCGGAGTCGATTTGTGGGCTAGGGGGAGGGGTCCAGGTGCGGGCGGCCCCTCGCTCAGCCCTTGCCCGGCACCTGGTAGTTCGGGGCCTCGTGGACGACGTCCATGTCGTGGACGTGGGACTCCCGCGCCCCCGCTGCGGACTGCTTCACGAACCGGGCGCGGCTGACCAGCTCGCCGAGGTTGGCCGCGCCGACGTAGCCCATGCCGGAGCGCAGGCCGCCGGCGAGCTGCTCGACGACCTCGCCGACCGAGCCGCGGTAGGGCAGCAGCCCGGAGACGCCCTCGGGCACCAGCTTGGTCGGCCCCTCGTCGGCCGCGCCCGGCGTGGAGCCCTGGAAGTACCGGTCGGCCGAGCCGGCGCGCATCGCGTCGGTCGAGCCCATCCCGCGGTACTCCTTGTACCGCCGCCCGCCGACCAGGACGAGCTCGCCGGGGCTCTCGTCGGTCCCGGCCAGCAGGTTGCCGACCATCACGGCGGCGGCGCCCGCGGCCAGGGCCTTGACGATGTCCCCGGAGTAGCGGATCCCGCCGTCGGCGATCGCGGTCACGCCGGCGTCGGCCGCCGCCTCCGCGGCGTCCACCACCGCGGTGAACTGGGGCACCCCGACGCCGGTCACGATCCGGGTGGTGCAGATCGACCCCGGCCCCACACCCACCTTTACGACGTCGGCGCCGTGGTCGGCGCACGCCCGCGCACCGTCCGCCGTGGCGACGTTGCCGACCATCAGCGGGGTGTCGGGGAAGCGGTCCTTGATCTTGCCCGCGAACTCGAGGATGCCGGCGGAGTGCCCGTGGGCGGAGTCGATCGCCAGCAGGTCGACGCCGGCGCGGACCAGCGCCTCGGCGCGCTCGTCCCCGTCGTGGGAGGCGCCGATCGCCGCGGCGACCAGCAGCCGGCCCGAGGCGTCCTTGGCGGAGTGCGGGTACCGCCGGACCTTCTCGATGTCCTTGAACGTGAACATCCCGGTCAGCCGGCCGTCGGCGTCGACGATCGGGAGCTTCTCGACCCGGGCGGCCTGCATCGCGTCGCGAGCCTGCTCGAGCGTCGTCCCCGGCGCGGCCGTGGCCAGCCCGGTGGAGGTCATGTAGTCCCGCACCGGCCGGTCGGGGTCCGCCCCGTTGCGGAGGTCCCGGTTGGTGACGATGCCGACGAGCTTGCGCTGGCCGTCGACGACCGGGAACCCGGACACGCGGTAGCGGGCCATCAGGTCGAAGGAGCGCTGCACCGGGTCGTCGGCGGTCAGCGTGACCGGGTCGGAGATGAACCCCGACTCCGAGCGCTTGACCGACTCGACCATCGCGGCCTGGTCCTCGACGCTGCAGTTCTTGTGGATCACCCCGAGGCCGCCCTGGCGGGCCATCGCGATCGCCATCGACGCCTCGGTCACCCGGTCCATCGCGGCGGACAGGACCGGCGTGCGCAGGCTGAGGCCCGGTGCCAGCTCGGTGCTGATCACGGTGTCCCGCGGGAGCACGGACGACGCGCCCGGCAGCAGCAGCACGTCGTCGTAGGAGAGGGCATCACGGATGTCGACCACTGCGCTGTCCTTGTCGTCCGACCGGTGTGCCCAACGGTACGGCACGACCGCGGAGATGGCTGCAGGTCCGGTGGGGCTAGGATCCGGAGCCGCCCCGCCCCACCCGAGGAGGACCCGTGCCCGTCGCCACCCCCGAGACCTACGCCGCGATGCTCGACGCCGCCAAGGCCGGCGGCTACGCCTTCCCCGCGGTCAACGTGACGTCGTCACAGACGCTGAACGCGGCGCTGGCCGGCTTCGCCGAGGCCGAGAGCGACGGGATCGTGCAGATCTCCACCGGCGGGTCCGCCTACTGGTCGGGTCCCACGAAGAAGGACATGGCGGTCGGCGGCGTGGCGTTCGCGGCCTTCGCCCGCGAGGTGGCTGCCCAGTACCCCGTGACGGTCGCGCTCCACACCGACCACTGCCCCCCGAACCACCTGGAGGCGTTCCTCAAGCCGCTCCTCGCGATCAGCGCCGAGCGGGTCGCGAACGGCCAGGAGCCCCTCTTCCAGTCCCACATGTGGGACGGCTCGGCGGTCCCGCTCGAGGAGAACCTCACCGTCGCCCGCGGGCTGCTCGAGGCCTGCGCAGCGGCCAACGTGATCCTCGAGATCGAGGTCGGCGTCGTCGGCGGCGAGGAGGACGGGGTCGAGGCGGAGATCAACGAGAAGCTGTACTCCACCCCGGAGGACTACCTGGCGACCCTCGACGCGCTCGGGTCCGGTGAGCACGGCCGGTACCTGCTCGCCGCCACGTTCGGCAACGTCCACGGGGTCTACAAGCCCGGCAACGTCAAGCTGCGCCCTGAGATCCTCGGCGACGGCCAACGGGTGGCCGCGGAGGCGCTCGGGCTCGAGTCGGGCTCGCGCCCCTTCGACCTCGTCTTCCACGGCGGGTCGGGTTCGGACGCCGCCGACATCGAGGCGGCGATCGGCCACGGCGTGGTCAAGATGA
This sequence comes from Euzebya sp., assembly GCF_964222135.1. Lineage (NCBI taxonomy): Bacteria > Bacillati > Actinomycetota > Nitriliruptoria > Euzebyales > Euzebyaceae > Euzebya > Euzebya sp. The sequence continues at coordinate 11,283 of NZ_CAXQBR010000019.1, read as the reverse complement.
ACGTGGACACCGACACCCAGTACGCCTTCACCCGGCCGGTGGTCGACCACGTGCTCAAGCGCTACGACGAGGTCCTCCGCATCGACGGGGAGGTCGGCAACAAGAAGGCCTACGACCCGCGGACGTGGGGTGCCGCGGCGGAGGCGGGCATGGCGGCCCGCGTCGTCGAGGCCTGCCGGACCCTCGGCTCGGCCGGCCGCCGGCTGTAGCGGTTGCCCCTCCGCTGGTGCACGGTCGGACAGGTGTGATACCGCGGGTAACGGGAAGGTCTGTGGGTGACGCACCACAGGCACCCGACAGACCCATGGAGTGATGCACAGTGGCCACCACGACCACACGCGGGACGTCCATCTCCGACCTCGCCTACGCGCTGCTCGGCGCCGGGGACGCGATCCTCGAGCGGGCGCGCCGGCTGACCGAGCACGGCGACGAGCTGCCCGAGGAGGTCGTCCAGCGCCTCAACGACGCCGCCGACCGCTTCCGCGCCTCCATCGACGAGGCGCTGGGCCAGATCGGCGTCCAGGCGCAGCAGCGCGTGAACGAGGCGGGCAGCAGCTACGAGCAGCTCGCCGAGCGCGGCCGGATGCTCCTGGCACGGCTCTCGATCGACCCCGACGTGCGAGGCGCCCAGACCGACGTCGACCAGGCCCGGTCCGGCATCCGCGGCGCGATCACCACGATCCGCAACTCCGCGGGCACGGCGGTGAGCCGCGTGAAGGCCGCGGGCACGATGACGACCAAGGCCGCCGCCAGCGTGGCCGGCGCCGCCGGGTCCGCCGGCGAGGAGATCGGGCGCGAGGCCGGCAAGGTCGGTGAGGCCCGGACCAAGAAGCCGCTCAGCGAGCACACGAAGGCCGAGCTGTACGAGCTCGCGACCGCTCGTGACGTCGAGGGACGTTCCTCGATGTCGAAGGACGAGCTGGTCCGCGCGCTCAGCTGACCGCCCGCAGACCTCGACGCACGACCCGACCACGACGGCCGCTCCGCAACCGGGGCGGCCGTCTTCGCGCTCGGCTCGGAGCGCCGCGGCGGTTCTGGTGCCGATCCCCGGGTAGGGAGGGAGCGGACCGTCCCCGACCCCTCCACCTCTCATCCATGACGACACCCACCCGATCCCCCGCCCGCCTCGCCCTGGCGCTCATCGCCGTGCTCGCGCTGTCCGTCGCCGGCTGCGCCGCCGATGACGAGTCCGGCGCGAACCCCGACCTGGCAGAGGAGACGGCGGTGGCGGAGACCGAGCCGGTCACCGGTGGGGCCGACGTCGAGCCCGGGGTCGGTCTCGGGACGCCGGTGCCGGGCAGCTTCGCCGAGATCCCGCTGCCGACGAACGCCGACCCCCTGAGCGACCCCAGCACCGAGGACGGCGTGACCGTCCAGACCTGGAGCGTGACCAGCTCGAGCCCGCCCGTCGTCCTCGACCACTTCGACGAGGTGCTGCCCGAGCAGGGCTGGGAGCCGGGAGAGGCCGACGCCACCAGCGTCCAGGGGACCGAGCCCGCCGAGCTGGCCCAGAGCACCTGGACCCGTGACGGCCAGACCCTCCTGGTGACCGCGGCGGACTACGACGGCGCTGACTCCGAGACCGTCCAGCTGAGCCTGCAGCTCACCGTCGACTGAGCCGACCGGACGGGCAGCGGTGGACCTCCTCGACCCCCAGCGGTTCTCCGCGCAGCTGCAGCTCCGCTACGTGGCAGACACCGATCCGGGCATCACCCGGGTCCGGCGGGGTCGGGGGTTCAGCTTCCACGGGCCTGACGGCAGGCTGCTGAGCGGGCAGGCGCGGGACCGCTGCGTCCGCCTCGCCGTCCCCCCGGCCTGGCGGGAGGTGTGGATCTGCCCCGATGACGACGGCCACCTGCAGGCGACCGGGATCGACGACGCCGAGCGGCGGCAGTACCGCTACCACGACCGCTGGACCGAGGGCCGGCGTCTGGCCAACTTCGACCGGCTGCTCGGCATCGGCGAGCGCCTGGCCGACGTGCGGCGGGAGCTCGACGGCGTCCTCGGCGACGAGCTCGATCCGGTCCGCCGCGCGACCGCGGCGATGGTCCGCCTGGTGGACGCCGGCACGGCGCGGATCGGCGGGATCCGCTCCGCCCGGGAGTTCGGGCACTTCGGCGTGTCCACGCTCCGCGCCGAGCACGTCGCCGTCGACGGCGACCACATCACCCTGCTCTACCCCGGCAAGTCAGGGGTCGAGCGGCACGTCGAGGTGGACGACCCGCTGCTGGCCGACGTCCTCGCGCACCTCGAGGTCGCGAGCGAGCAGGTCTTCGAGATCCGGGACGGCGACCGCACCCACCGGCTGAGCGCCGTCGACGCGAACGAGCTGCTGGCCGAGCTGAGCGGAGGCGCCCTGACGTGCAAGGACTTCCGCACCTGGGGCGGATCCGCCGTCGCCCTGCAGGCGCGGACCGACGGCGCGGACGAGGTCGCCGCCGTCGACGCCGCCGCCGCGGCGCTGGGCAACACCCGCGCCGTCGCCCGGTCGAGCTACGTCCACCCCGACGTCGGCGGGGCCCCGGCCGAGGAGGTCGCCGACGTCTGGCGGGCCTCCCGCGCCTCGACCCGCTACGACCGGCGGGAGCGGGCCCTGCTGAAGCTCCTCGAGCAGCGCCCGCCCCTGCTGGACCGCTGGATGCGCGACGACGCGGTCAGCGGCTCCTGACGCGGCCCAGCGCCCACAGCCCGACCTGGCCCAGCACCAGCACGGCGCCGCCGCCGATCCCGGCCAGCAGCCACATCTGCGCGGTGGGCACCACGAGCCCGAGCACGTCGGTCAACGGCGGGACGGCGAGGGCCAGCAGGACCAGCCCGAAGGAGGCGCCGAGCGCCGACCACACCGCGCCGCTGCGGAGCACCGGGTGGTGCCACAGCGACTCGTCGGCGTCGCGCATGTTGAACACGTGCAGCAGCCGCGCGATGACGAACGCGAGGAACGACACGGTCACGGCCTGCTCCTCCTCGAGCCCGGCGGGGCCGAGCGCCCACGCGAACACGCCGAGGGTCATGCCACCGATGAGCACCGCCCACACCACGGTCTGGGTCCACCCGGAGCGACCCAGGATCGGTTGGCGCGGGTCGCGAGGCGGACGGTCGAGGGCCTGCTCGTCTCCGGGGAGGACGCCGAGGGCGGCCGCGGGGAAGACGTCGGAGACGAGGTTGATGTACAGGATCTGGAGGGGCAGGAGCGGGAGGGCCGCGCCGGACACCGCCGCCGCGGTCACGGCCAGGATCTCGCCGAGGTTGCCGCTGAGGAGGTAGACCACGAAGCGCCGGATGTTCTCGAAGATCGTCCGACCCTCGCGGATGGCCGTGACGATCGTCTCGAAGGCATCGTCCTGCAACACGATGTCGGCGGCATCCCGGGCCACCTGCGTGCCCTTCTCACCCATCGCGATGCCGATGTCGGCGCGCTTCAGCGCGGGGGCGTCGTTGACCCCGTCGCCGGTCATCCCGACCACCGCGCCGCGCTCGCGGGCCAGGGCGATCAGGTCCAGCTTCTGCTTCGGGTCGAGCCGGGCGAACACGCGCGTCCCGGCGAGCCGTTCGCGGAGGTCGTCGTCCCACTCCTCGACCGGCGGGATGTCGCGCCCGCGCAGCACGGCGGACCCGTCGGACGGCGCGTCGGCGTCGAGCAGGCCGATGTCGCGGGCGATCGCCTCGGCGGTCGCAGGCTGGTCGCCGGTCACCATGACCACCTCGACGCCCGCCCGCTGGCAGCTCGCGATCGCGTCGGCGGTCGCCGCGCGGGGCGGGTCCATGAGGCCGACCATGCCGAGGAGCTCGAGGTCGGCGTAGGGTTCGGCGTCGACCGAGTCGACGACCTTGCGCGCGAGCCCCAGGACGCGGACCCCCTGCGCGGCGAGCCGGCCCTGGCTCTCGCGCCACGCCTCGCGCCGCTCGTCGTCGAGGGTCTGGCCCGCCACGGTCGTGCAGGCGTCGAGCACCGCGCCGGGTGCCCCCTTGACCGCCACCAGCAGCTGACCCGGGGGGAACCCGGCCGGCGGGTCGTCGGGGATGCGGTGGTAGGTCGCCATCATCTTCGTCTCCCGGTCGAAGGCGACCTCCCGCTCCTCCGGTGCCACATCGGTGAGGTCGCCCCGGTGCCCGAGGCCCGCGGCGACCGCCCCGCGCTGCAGCGCGACCTCCATCGGGTCGCCCACGTCCCCCTCGGGCCCGTCCTCGCCGACCGTGGCGTTGCCGCACAGCGCGCCGACGAGGAGGGCGGCGAGCGCCGCCCCCTCCGGCTCCTGGCCCTCGCCGAGCGCGGCGATGTCGACCTCGCGGTCGTCGGGCAGCAGCAGGTGCTCGGCCCGCATGCGGCCCTCGGTCAGCGTGCCGGTCTTGTCGGTGAAGATCACGCTGGCCGACCCGAGGGTCTCGACCGAGGCGAGCTCCTTCACCAGCGCGTTGTGCCGGGCCATGCGGACGACCCCGCGTGCCAGGCTGAGCGTCGCGACCACCGCCAGCCCCTCGGGGACGGCGGCGACGGCGAGGGCGACGGCCGTCTCGATCATCGTCTGGACGTCCTGGCCGACGGCGATGCCGGCGACGGCCACCACGACGCCGACGACGATGACGGCCACGATCAGGGCCTTCGCGAGGTCGTCGAGGCGCTCCTCGAGCGGCGTGTCGGCGTCGTCGCTGGACTCCTCGACGAGGCTCGCGACCTCGCCGATCTGCGTCGCGGCCCCGGTCGCGGTGATGAGGCCCGCACCGGACCCGGAGGTCACCCGGGTGCCCTTGTAGGCCATGGGCGTGCGCTCGGCCAGCGGCGTGTCGGCGTCCACCGGCTCGGTGTGCTTCGTCTGCGGGACGCTCTCGCCGGTCAGCGGCGCCTCGTCGACCTGCAGGTTCGCGACGTCGATCAGCCGGAGGTCCGCCGGCATGACGTCGCCCTCCTCGAGCATCACCAGGTCACCCGGCACCAGCTCGGCGGCATCGACCTGCCGCGCCTTGCCGTCACGGCGGACCGCGGCGGTGGTGCGGCCCAGCTCCCTGAGGGACTCGACGGACTGGATGGCCCGCAGCTCGGTGACGTAGCCGATCACGGCGTTGATCACCACGGCGATGAGGACGGCGATCGCCTCGACGACCTCGCCGGCCACGAGCGCGGCCAACCCCGCCGCGAGCAGGATGTAGATGATCGGGCTGAGGAACTGGTCGAGGACGATCCGCCAGCGGGACCGCCCCTCCTCCTCGGCGACCTCGTTGGGGCCGTACCGCTCCAGGCGACCACCCGCCTCCTCACCTGACAGGCCGCGCCGGGCGTCGACGTCGAGCTGGGCGGCGACGTCGGCGACGTCATCCGCCCAGGGGCTGTCGGGGAGGTCGGTGCGGCGGTCGGCGGTCGGGTCGTCCGTCATCGCGGACATGGACGGACCTGGGAGGGTGACGACATGGCCGCAGTCCTTCCCCGGCCGGTCGTCGTCGACACGGTGCGGGCCGGCCCCTAGGGGGATCCTCGGGGTGCGCCGTCTTGGTGGTCCGGCCTCGTGGCAGGCACCTTGTGCGGCATGGCTCCCACATCCCCCGCCCAGCCCACCTCCCGGGTGCTCGTCCCGCGCCTGGCGCTGCTGGGCCTGCTCGTCATCGGGGCCGCGGCCTGCAGCTCCGGGCCCGACCCGCTCGAGGCCGATCCCGTCGCCACGTCGAGCGTCGACGTCGACGACAACGTCTTCGAGCCGATCGCCGTCGAGGTCGCCCCGGGCACCGAGGTCACCTGGACCTGGGTCGGCAGCAACGACCACAACGTCGTCGGGGACGGCTTCGAGAGCGAGCTGGTGACGGAGGGGACCTTCAGCCACACCTTCGAGGACGCGGGCACCGTCGAGTACCGCTGCACCATCCACCCCGCGATGCGCGGTGTGGTGCGGGTCGAGGGGTAGGCGCTACTCCGTCGGCAGCTGCGCGCGGGCCGCGGTGTGGCCGTGGGCCTCGGCGTCGTCGCGCCGAGGCGCGCGATGTCAGAAGCCGACCTGGCAGAAGCCGTGGTTGCAGTAGCCGCCCGGGTTCTTGTGCAGGTACCCCTGGTGGTGGTCCTCGGCGTAGTAGAAGGTCCCGTCCCCGGCCTCGTCGGCCATGACGATCTCGGTCGAGATCTCGCCGTAGCCCGCGTCGGTCAGCGCCCGCTGGTACCGCTCGGCTGAGTCGCGGACGATGGCCATCTGCTCGGCGGTCGTCGGGTAGATCGCTGACCGGTACTGCGTGCCGATGTCGTTGCCCTGCCGGTTCGGCGTGGTCGGGTCGTGGTTCTCCCAGAACGCCTTCATGAGGATCTCGAGGTCGACGACCTCCGGGTCGTAGACCACCTGGACGGTCTCGGTGTGGCCGGTCTGGGCGGTGCAGGTCTCCTCGTAGGTGGGGTTGGGCGTCCACCCGCCCATGTAGCCGACCGCGGTCGAGTGCACGCCGTCGATCTGCCAGAAGATCCGCTCGGCACCCCAGAAGCAGCCCATCGCGACGTAGAGGACCGCCATGCCCTCGGGCCAGGGACCGCGCAGCGGGGTGCCGAGCACCACGTGGCGGTCGGTCACCGGCATGGGCGCGTCGCGGCCGGGCAGGGCGTCGGATCGGTCGACCATCTGGGTCTTGCTGCCGGACAGGAACCGGAACACGAGGGCCTCCATCTGCTGTGGGCTCGCACCAACGGCGGGGATGGCGCCCACGGTACCGACCGGGGCAGCGCCGTAAGGGTTCCGTCATGCTGACGAGCGGGTCCCGGCCGCGCGGACCGGGAGAGAGGAGCCAGGGCGGGGGACGGGGGGGCGATCACCCGCCCCGGCTCGAAGAGCAGCCTAGGGATCAGGGATGTCCAGAGCATCCGATCATGGTCTAAGTTGACGCTCTTCGCGTTCCTACACGAAGGCCCGTTCGTTGCTGAGCCCCTCCCTCGAGAGCATCGTGAACAGCCTGGCCGACCGGCTCGGCCTCCCGGTCGTGCTGGAGGATGTGAACCAGCAGCTCGTCGCCTACAGCCCCCACTACGACCTCACCGACCGCATCCGCGAGGAGACGATCCTGCGACGGGCCACGGCGCAGCGGATCCTCGACGTCTTCACCGGCTTCGACGTGGCGGCCGCGACCGACCCGGTGGTGATCCCCGCCGATCCCGCTGCGGAGATGCTGCCCCGGCTGTGCATCCCGGTCCGCTACCTCGACGTCCTGCTGGGGTTCGCCTGGGTGCTGATGCCGAGCGAGGACGTCGACGACGCCGCGATGGCGGTCGCCCGCGATGCCCAGCAGGAGCTGTCGCTCGCGATGCTCGCCGAGAGCCGCGTGCGGGCTCGGGAGAGCGACACGGTCCTCTCGCTGATCAGCTCCGACCCCGAGACCAGGGTCCAGGGGCTCATCGACGTCGAGACCCGCGGCACCTTCGAGCCGCCGCGGTCCGTCGTCGTCGCCGTGTGCACCGGACCCGCCTGGGAGGACGCGGCGGTCCGCGGTGCCTTCTGGACCGCGGCGTTCGCCGGCGACAGCGCCCACCAGCTCAGGGGGGTCACCGCGCGGGAGGGGGTCGCGCTCATCTCCGTCCGCACCGACGCGCTCGAGGAGGTCAGGGGCACGGCCGACCGGGCGCTCGGCCACGTCCGCCAGCATCGCCGCGACGCGCCGCTCGCCCTCGGCGTCGGTCCTGCCGTGCGCCTGGCCGACCACGCCCACGAGTCCTACCGCTACGCCCGCCTGTCCGCTCGGGCGGCGCTCCGGCCGACCGGGCTCGGCCCGGTCGCGTGGTGGGACGACCTCGGCGTCCACCGCGTCCTCACCCAGCTGCCCCACCAGACCCTGGCTGATGCCGTCGACCCGCGGGTCCGCCGCCTCGTCGCGGAGAACCCGACCTTCGCCGAGACCCTCGAGCGGTACCTGGACCTGAGCGGGGCGGTGCGGGCGGTGGCCGACGACCTGCACATCCACCGCACCACGCTGTACTACCGGCTCGAGCGGATCGGCGCATACGGCCTGGACCCGAGCCGAGGCAGCGACCGCACGACGATCGCGATGGGCTTCGCCGCACTGCGGCTGCTCGGGGACTGGCCGCCTCTCCGATGGTAGTCGCACGATCGTCCACGTTTCTCCGATCATCGTCGGTGTAGGGGTGCGGGAGGGTTCCCTACAGTGCGCCGTGTGACCGCTGATGTGCTGACGGGCGTGTGGCCCGCCGTGACCGTTCCCTTCGACGCCGACCTCGCCCTCGACACCGCGGCGTTCGCCGACCACTGCCGCTGGCTGGTCGAGTCCGGCTGCGACGGCGTCGTCGTCAACGGCTCCCTCGGCGAGTACGAGGCGCTGACCGACGACGAGCGGCGGACCGTCGTCCGGACCGCGATCGACGCCGTCGGCGCCGAGCGGGTGATCCCCGGCGTGGCGGGCAAGGGCGCGCTGGAGGCGGCGGCCTGGACGCGGCACGCCGCCGACCTCGGCGTCGCCGCGGTCATGTGCCTGCCGCCCACGTCCCACGCGCCCACGCCTGACGAGGTCGTCGCCCACTACGCCCACGTGGGCCAGGTCGGCGTGCCGGTCATCGCCTACAACAACCCCTGGTCCACCCGGGTCGACCTGACCCCCGAGCTGCTCGCCCGCATCGCCCGCGAGGTCCCCGCGGTCCGCGGCGTCAAGGAGTTCAGCCAGGACGTGCGCCGCGTGCTCGCCATCGCCGACCTGGCCCCGGACCTGCAGGTGATCTGCGGCTGCGACGACGTCCTCGTCGAATCGGTGCTGGTCGGTGCGCGCGGTTGGATCGCCGGGTTCGTCAACGCGTTCCCGGCCCAGTCGGTCGCCCTCCACCGGATGGCGCTCGACCGCGACGTCGACGGTGCGCTGGACCTGTACCGCGAGATGCTGCCCATCCTCCGGTGGGACGCCGACCCCCGGTTCGTCCAGGCCATCAAGCTCGGCCAGGAGGAGGCCGGCCGCTACGGCGGGCCGTGCCGGCTGCCGCGGCTGGCCCTGCCCGCCGAGGAGGAGGCCGAGGTCCGCGCCCACGCCCGCCGCGCGCTGGCCGCCGGCAGCGGGACCTGAGTGTGCGCGCGACGAAGGTCTTCAGCGTCGTCGACACCCACACCGAGGGGATGCCGACGCGGGTGGTGACCGCGGGCTTCGGCTCGCTGCCGGGCGCGACGATGCTGGAGCGCAGCCGCCACGTCGCGACCGAGCTCGACGGGTGGCGCAGGCTGCTGATGTACGAACCGCACGGGCACCAGGCGATGTCGGGTGCGATCCTGACCCCGCCGACGCGGCCTGACGCGGACCTCGGCGTCGTCTACATCGAGGTGACGGGCTGCCTGCCGATGTGCGGGCACGGCACGATCGGGGTCGTCACGGCCGCGATCGAGACGGGGCTCGTCGACGTCGTCGAGCCCGAGACCGTCGTGCGGCTCGACACCCCCGCCGGGCTGGTCACCGCGACCGCCGAGGTGGTCGACGGCGTGTGCCGGTCGGTCACGATCCGCAACGTCGCGTCGTTCCTCGCGCTCGCCGATGCCGCCCTCGAGGTCGAGGGGATCGGCGCGGTCACCGTCGACGTGGCGTACGGCGGCAACTTCTACGTCATCGTCCCCGCCGAGGCCCTGGGGGTCACGATCGGCCCGGCGCACGCCGACGTGCTGATCCGCCGCGGGATGGCGGTCATGGCGGCGGCGAACGCCCAGCTGACGATCACCCACCCGGTCGAGCCGACGATCTCCGGCGCCCACCACGTCCTCGTGACCGCCCCGGGCAGCGGGGACGTCTCTGGCCACGGCGCGGTGGTGATCGACCCCGGGTACCTGGACCGCTCCCCGTGCGGGACCGGGACCTCGGCCCGGATGGCCCAGCTGCACGCCCGCGGGGCGCTCGACCTGCACACCCCCTACGTCCACACCTCGGTGATCGGCTCGCGGTTCACCGGCCACCTGGTGGAGGCCACGACCGTCGCGGACCACCCCGCGGTGATCCCCACCATCACCGGCCGGGCGTGGATCACCGCCCTGGCCCAGCACCTGCTCGACCCCCGGGACCCCTACCCCGAGGGCTTCCTCGTGACGGGCTGACGGGGGTGGCCCAGGTCGTCGTCATCGGCGCCGGGATCCTCGGGCTGGCCGCGGCGGTGGAGCTGGCGGGGCGCGGCGCGACGGTCACGGTCCTCGAGCGCGGACAGGTCGGGTCGGGCACGTCCAGCCGGGGGGAGGGGAACGTGCTGGTCAGCGACAAGGAGATCCCGGCCGAGGCGCGCCTGGCCCTCCGCTCGGCGGCGCTCTGGCGCCGCCTTGCCGCGGAGTCGACCGAGCCGTTCGAGTACGAGGAGAAGGGCGGCATCATCGCCGCCGTCACCGACACCCAGCTCCGGCTGCTCCGCGGGCAGGCCGAGCGGCAGCGCGCGCTCGGCATCGCCGTCTCCGAGCTCGACGCCGACGCCCTCGCCGACGCCGAGCCGCACCTGACCCGCGCGGTCGTCGGCGGCCTCCACTTCCCCGGCGACGCCCAGGTGATGCCGATGCACGGGGTTCGCGCGCTCGCCCGCCGGGCCCGCGCGGTCGGGGTGGAGATCCGCACGTCGACCGAGGTCGTCGGCCTGGACCGCGACGGCACCGGTCTGGCGGTGCGCACCTCCCGCGGCGTGGTCGGGGCCGACGCGGTCGTCGATGCCGCGGGCCCCTGGTCCGGGGCCCTGTCCGCGCGGCTCGGCGGGCAGGCCGCCGTGGTCCCCCGGCGCGGGGTGATCCTGGTGACCGAGGCGGTGGCCGCCGGCACGGTCCGCCACAAGGTCTACGACGGCCGCTACGTCGAGGCGGTCGCCAGCGACGACGCCGCGGTGCAGGTCGCGCCGGTCATCGAGTCGACCCGGTCGGGGACGGTCCTCATCGGCTCGTCGCGCGAGGTGGTCGGCTGGGACCGGGTGGTCCCCTGGGACGTCGTCGGCCGCCTGGCGCGCGAGGCGGTGTCGCTCTTCCCCGGCCTGGGCCGCGTCGCGATCATCAGGACCTACCAGGGCTTCAGGCCGGCCACGCCGGACCACCTCCCCCTCATCGGACCCGACGCGCAGGTCGAGGGGCTGTTCCACTGCACCGGGCACGAGGGTGCGGGGATCGGGTTGGCCCTCGCGTCAGCCGAGGTGCTGGCGGACGCCGTGCTCGAGGGCCGGGTCGAGGCCGCGTTCGACCCCCGACGACTGGCGGGCGGCGGCGCCGCGGTGGGGGGTGGCCTTGCGGTGGGGGGTGGCCTTGCGGTGGAGGGTGCTGGACCTGCGCCCGTCAAGCCGCTCGAGCTGTCCACCCCGCCGGCTGCCGGTCCGGCGCCGGACCG
>NZ_CAXQBR010000018.1 GCF_964222135.1 Euzebya sp. | reverse complement strand
GCTCGGCGTCGAGGCGCTCCTGATCGGACTCGAGCGCGGCGATCCGGGCGCTGAAGGTCTTCGACTCGGCGCTCAGCCCAGGCCGCTCCTCCGCCGACGCCTGCCCGATCCGCTTGCCGAACTGCTTCTGGGCCGCGCGCAGCTCCTGCGCCTCGGTCATCAGCGCCCGGCGGCGCTCGTCGATGGCCAGCAGCTCGTCGATCGTGGTGCCGGGGACCCCGCGGCGGGCGAGCGGCCCGCGGAGGGCGTCGGGATCAGCGCGGAGGGCCTTGATGTCGATCATCGCGCGTGAGGGTAGCCGGTGCCCCGCCGGGCACCAGCCGATCAGGTCCCGAGCAGCCCCGCGCCGCCCAGGCCCCCGAGCAGGTCGTCGACGATGTCGCCCAGGTCGACGCCACCGTCGCCCCCGCCGTCGCCGTCACCACCGCCGAGCCCGCCGAGCAGGTCGTCGAGGACGTCGGTCAGCGGGAGGTCGCCGGTGATCCCCCCGAGCAGATCCTCGAGGGGCAGGCCGGACCCGTCCGCGAGGCCCTCGAGGAGGCCGGTGACCTGCTCGACGTCGCCCTCCGCGATCGCGCCGAGGACGCCCGCGATCTGGTCGTCACCCAGCCCCGCGCCCTCGAGCAGCTCGACGACGTTGCCGAGCCCGCCCTCGAGCAGGCCGCCGAGGCCGAGGGCGGCGATGAGGTCGCCGAGAGCCGGGATGTCATCGAGGGTGCCGACCAGGTCGGCGACCAGCCCCAGGTTCAGGGTCATCAGGGCGCCGACGACCTGGCAGGCGACGAGGTCGACGAACGGGGCGCAGATCACCGCCGGGCCGCCGTCGAGGAGGTTCGCCTCGAGGCCGTCGGCGAGGAACGCCATGGTCTCGGTGGGGATCGACGGCCCGTCGCTCAGGAGGACCGGCGCGTCGTTCTGCTCGCCGTAGGCGGTGGAGGCGAAGCCCGGCGCCCACACGTCGTCACGCCCGCCCTGCTCGGCGATGATCAGCTGGTCAGCGGCGGCGGCGTTGTCGAACCCGCGGGCCTCCGCGATCGCGACGGCGGTCGCGAAGCGGTTGTCCCCCGCCACCCGGTCCACGTCGATGCCGGTCGCGGTGAGGGCGTCCTCGACGTCCTGGCCGACCGCGCCGGTGCCGCCGACGATCGTGACCGCGTCGTAGCCCTCGAGGTGCTCGGCGACGGCCGGGTGCAGCGCGTCCGACGTGGTCATCAGGATCGGCCAGCCGTTCTCCGCCGCGTACGGGCCGGCGGCGAGGAGGTCGGCGTACGCCTGGCTGTCCGGCTGCCCGGCGTCGGGGTAGGCGCGCACCAGCACGGCGTGGTCGGCGTCGGGGTGGGTCACCTCGGCGGCCTCCACCGCGGTTTCGACGCGGGTCGGCCCGCCGACGCGGATGACCTCGAGGCCCGCGAGCTCGAGCCGGCTGACGACGAACGGGTCGAGGGCGTCCTCGCCGCCGAGGATCGTGACGGCGTCCATGCCCAGGCGCACCAGCTCGTTGCCGGTCCTGGGGTCGAGGTCGTCGGGCTCGGTGAACAGGAGGGGCGCGGCGAAACGGCCCTGGAACGCACCGGAGGCGAACGCGTCCGCGAAGAGGTCCTCGCGGCTGAGGATCGCCGTCCCCGCCCCGTCGGGGAACGTCGCCTGGCTGAACGCGATCCCGGCATCGACGACGTCCTCACCGCGGAGGGCAAGGGTGTTGACCAGGGGGACGTCGCTGAGCACGTCGTCGATCTGGTTCGTCAGGCCGAGCACCAGGTCGCTGACCGGCCCCAGGACGGGGTCGAGCGGCGCGAGCCCCTCCACCTCGTCGAGCTGGTCGATCAACCCCTCCACCACGTCGGTGGTCTGCGCCGACGCGGGCGCGGCGGTCAGCACGAGGCTGAGGACGAGGAGCGAGGACAGCGCGGCGCGGGCCAGCAGGCGAGGGAGCATGGGTGCGGCTCTCCGGGGGGTGAGGTGACTGCGTGCAGGTCGTACGCAATCTCACACGCCTCCGGCCGCTCGGGTACCACCCGAGTTGGTGGTTCCCGGTAGCTCGTGAGGACTAGTCAGCCGCTCGAACCGGCGCGCCCGTGGTCGCGGAGCGCGATGTGGCTGTCCGGGTCGACCACCAGCGTCCGGATCGGCCACGGGATGGTCATGCCGGCGTCCTCGATCGCCCGCTTGACCGCGGACAGGACCCGGTCCTGGGTGTGGCGGACGCTGCGGATGTCGGGCCGGGTCCAGTACCGCAGCTCGAAGTTGACGCTCGAGTCGGCGAGCGCGGTCAGCAGCACCTCGCTGGGCGGCTCCGCGAGCACGCCGTCGACGTCGGCCAGCGCCCCCGCGATGACGTCCCGCGCGCGGTCGTGGTCGTCGCGGTAGTCGACCCCGACGGTGACCGTCGTGCGCCGCGTGCCCCGCGTGGTCAGGTTGACGATCGGGTTGCCGTAGACCTGCCCGTTCGGGATCAGGTTCACGGTGCCGTCGTAGCCGACCAGCCTCGTGACCCGGAAGTCGATGTCGTCGACGGTCCCCTCGTAGTCGCCGGTGATGATCTGATCCCCGGTCCTGAAGGGCTTCCGCATCAGCAGGATGACCCCGGCGATGAAGTTCTCGAGGATGCCCTGGACCGCGAGCCCGACAGCGATCCCGGCGACGGCCAGGAGGGCGACGACGCTGGTGACCGAGACCCCGACGACGGACAGGCTGAACAGCACCGCGGTGATGATCAGGACGAGCCGGGCCATGCGGGCCAGCAGGTTCGCCACGCTCCGGTCCATCCGCGCCCGGTCGAGGCCCCGGCGGACCGTCCGGGCCACGGCGAGCGCCACGACCAGGGCGATCACCAGGACGATGACGCCGATGACGATGATGGGGAGGCTCTCGAGGATGCCGCGCCAGATGTCGCCGAGCTGATCGCCGACGACGTCCAGGGCCTCGCCCGCGCTGGTCGGCGCGCTCTCGAGGTCGATCTCGAGCTCTTCGGTTGCGACCGGGGACTGCGCCAGCCGCATCAGCAGATGCTCGCGAGGAGCGGGTACGGGTTCACGGGACCTCCGCCACCGGGGTGGTACTCGAAGTGGATGTGCGGAGTCGTACCCCGCGCGTTGCCCGTGTCACCGTTGTGGGCGATCAGCTCGCCCGCGCTGACCCGCTGGCCCTGGCGGGCGACGAAGTCCTGCAGGTGGATGTACCAGTAGTCGTGCCCGTCGTCCCCGCGGAGGGTCAGGAACAGCCCCGAGATCCCGCCGCTGGTCGTGCGCGTCACCGTGCCGCTCGTGATGGCGAACACGTTGCCGCCGCGGGCGCCGAAGATGTCGGTCCCCTGGTGGCTGCGCCCGCCGGACCGGGGCGCGCCCCAGGTGTCGGTGAACGACCGCGGGTTGTCCTGCGGGCAGGCCATGCCGGAGCTGGCCACCGGTGCGCTGGCCCCACCGCCTCCCCCGCCGGACGACCCGCCGCCGGACGATCCGCCGCCCGAGGAGCCGCCGCCGTCGGCGGCCACCTGCTCCCGCGCGTCCGCCGTCGCCGCGGCTGCGGCCGCTGCCGCGGCCTCCGCCTGGCGGCGCGCCTCCTCGGCCGCGGCCAGGGCCGCCTGCCGCTCCGCCTCCTCGGCGGCCTCCGCGCGGCGCTCCGCCTCCTCGGCGGCCGCCGCCAGCTCGCGGGCCTCGGCCTCGGCCTGGGCGAGCTCCGCCGCGACGCCCTCCTCGACGCCCGCGGCGATGAACAGCTGCCGGTCCAGCTCGGCCTGGCGGGACTCGGCCTCCTCGCGGAGCCCGGCCAGGCGCTCGTCGACGGCGACCAGCTCCTCCTGGCGGCCGGCGAGCTGGCGGGTCACGACGTCGAGCTGCTCGATCCGGCCGCGGTCGGCGCGCGACAGCGCGGTCAGGTAGTGCGACCGGGTGCCGATCTCGGCGACGACGTCGGAGTCGAAGGCGAGCACCACGTCGTCGGCCGCTCCCTGGATGTAGAGGGAGCGGATCTGCGCGCCGAGCGAGGCCCGGACCTCGGCGACGACCCCCTCGAGCCGGTCGACCTCCCCGCGGAGGGCGGCCTGCTCGGCCTCGACGGCGTCGATGTCGGTCAGGATCGCGTCGACGGCCGCGGTGGCCTCCGCCAGGTCGGTCTCCACCGCCTCGCGGTCCTGGACGGCGTCCTCGAGCTCCGAGGCGATCCCCGCCTGGGACTCCCGCGCATCCTGGAGGGCCTCCTCCGCCTCCTGCTGCTCGGCCCGGAGCTCCGTCGAAGACGTGGCGACGGACCGGCCGGGGGGCAAGCCGCTCAGGCCGGAGGCCGGAGCGGCTTGGGCGAGGTCGTCGGAGGACTGGGCGCGCGCCGGCGTGCCGACCGCCGACGGCACCAGCAGGCCGACCACCAGGAGTGCGGTCGCCACCGCGGTGAGCCGGGGAAGTCGGCACCGCAGGGCACCTGAACTCACGCGCATGTCGGACCACAGCGTGCCCGGCCCGCGCACGGCGGGCAACTGCCCGAGGAGGCAGGGTCCTCCGCGCTCAGGTGTCGATGCGGTCGAGCAGCCGGCGGAACCAGAGGCTGGCGTCGGCGTATGCGTCCTCGGAGTCCGCACCGGCCGCGTGGGCGGTGAGCCCGTCGGCCCGCGGGTAGGTCCCGAGGATCCGGACCTCGGCGACGTGGCGGTGCACCGACCGGAGGGCCTCGGCCATGCGCGCCTCGGTCACGTGTCCGGAGGCGTCGATGAAGATGCAGTACTCGCCGAGCTGGGTCTTCGTCGGCCGCGACTCGATCTTGGTGAGGTTGATGCCGCGGAGGGCGAACTCGTCGAGGACCCGCATCAGCTGGCCCGGGCGGTCGGCGCCGAAGAACACGACCAGGGAGGTCTTGTCCGCCCCCGTCGGCCCCGGCATGCGCCGGCCGAGGGTGACGAACCGGGTGGTGTTGCCGTCCCGGTCGTGGATGTCGGCGGCGAGCACCTCGAGCCCGAAGCGCTCGGCGGCCGCGGTGGTCCCCAGGGCGGCGACGGTCCCGTCGCCGTCGACCACCTCCTCCGCGGCGGCGGCGGTCGACGCGGTCGTGGACAGCTGGACCCCGGACAGGTTCGCCGACAGCCACACCCGGCACTGGGGGATCGCCATCGGGTGGGACCGGACCTCCTTGACCGCGTCCAGTGAGGTCCCGGGGCGCACCAGCAGGTTCATCGAGATCGGGACCTCGACCTCGCCGCGGATGTAGACCCCCGGCTCACCGAACGCGAGCGTGTCGAGGGTCAGGTTCACCGCCCCCTCGATGCTGTTCTCGATCGGCACGACGCCGACGTCGGCGGTGCCGTCGCGCACCAGGTCGACGACGTCGGGGATGGTCGTCAGCGGGAGCCGCTCGTGCCCGGGCGCGGCCCGGTCGGCCGCGGCCGCCGTGAAGGTCCCCTCGGGGCCGAGGAACGCGACCGTCACGCCGGCCGTCCCGCGTCCTGGGGCTCCGCGCCGGCGGCCGACCCGACCGGTTCGTCCGGCGGCCCCTCGGCCTCCGGACCCGGCAGCCCGCGGACCGCCTCGGCGGCGCGGACGGTCCCGGACTCCATCGCCTGGGCGATGGCCTGCACCTCCTCCTCGGAGAGGTTGTGGCTGGACGTCCCACCGGTCACCGGCTTCGCGTACGTGCGGGTCTGGACGCGGCCGTTCATCGCGGTGATGACGCTGCCGTCGCCGTGCTCGTCGAGCAGCGCGATCGAGAACGACAGCCGCCCGCCCATGTCGTCGAAGGCGTCGTAGCGCACGGTCCCGATGCGGCTGAGGCTGCGCGCCAGGAGGGAGCGGAGCTGCCGGGCGTACGCCTGCTGGCGGCGGACCTCCTGCTGCAGGGCCTTGATCTCCTCGAGGTGCATCTCGAGGAGGGTGACGACGTCCTCGCGTCGTCCCCGGGCGAACCGGCTGTACGTGGCCCTGACGCGGCGCTCCCCCTGGATGGCCATCACCCCTGCCGCGATCGCACCGATCGACAGCAGGATGGAGACGACCAGGAGGACGCCGACCACACCGGGGCTGAGTTCCATGACGCCCCGAGTCTAGGCACGGACCGCTCAGACGTTGGCGTCCGGCTGGTCGCCGCGGCGTTCGCCGGTGCGGTCCCCGCCGGTCCGGCGCAGGTAGACCGACGGCACCTTCTCGGGGTTGGACGGGTCGACGGGATAGACGAGGACCGGCACGTCGACGTCGCGGACGACGCGCTGGGAGATCATCCCCCAGCGGCTCGGCTCGAGCAGCGACGTGCGCGCCGGCTCGCCCATCACGACCAGCTGCGCCTCGTGGTCCCGCACCGCCGCGACGAGGGACTGGGCGACGGACTCCGAGACCTTGTGCACCTTCGTCACCTCGATGTTGCGCTCCCGGGCGACCTCCTCGACCAGCCCGAGCACCTCCGGCTCGGTCCCCTCCTCGACCGCCCCGGGCCGGGAGATGTGGACCGCGATCAGGCTGGCGCGCATCGTGCCGACGAGGTCGAGGAGGAACGGCAGCCGCGGCAGCACGACGTCGATCGACCCCATCGGCACCAGGACCCGGTTGAACGACCGGTGGGACAGGACCTCGGGGATGACCTCCACGCCCGCGCGGGTGTCGTCCGCCCGGCCTGCCTCGCCCGACGCGCGGATGGCGCGCCGCACGAAGATCGGACCGCCCAGCTCGAAGACCACGATCGAGCCGAGCACCACCCCCGAGACGGTCGGGCCGAGCTCGGGCGCCTGCTCGACCACCAGGGCGACGAGCGCGATCGCCATGCCGGCGTGGGGCAGCAGGGACATCCCCAGGCGGAACCCCTCCCCGGCGTTGCGCCCGACCAGCCCGCCGAGCGTCGCCCCCGCGATCTTGCCCGCCGCGCGGGCGCCGGCGTAGGCCACGCCGATGATCCCGACCTGGGCCAGCTCCTCGAGGTGGATGCCCGCCCCGGCCACCACGAAGAAGATCAGGTAGATCGGCGCCTCGAGGGTCCGCACGGTCGCGAAGAGCCGGTCGGCCAGCCACGGGGCGCTGTTCGCGACGTACAGGCCGGCGATCAGGGTCGAGATGACGACGGATCCCTCGACCGCGAGGGCCGCCCCCACGATCGCGGTCAGGATGACGATGAGGAAGAGGAGCAGCTCGCCGCTCGACTCGATCGAGCGGCTGAAGGTCTTGAGCACCCACCCGCCGGCGAAGCCGATGATCGTCGACAGCACGATCAGCTCCCCGAACACCAGGGCCGTCTGCTGCGGGGTCGCCTCGCCCGACGTGGCCAGGATGAACGGCAGGCTGAAGCCGAAGAGCACCGCGGTCGCCACGTTCGTGACGCCGACCGAGCTGAGCAGCAGGTTCGTCGTCGGCCCGGTGGAGCGCTCCTCCCGGACCGTGGCGCTGACCGTGAGGACGCCGGTCTCGGTGGCGATCAGCGCCAGCAGCAGCGCGGTCGAGGACGAGGCCCCCGCCAGCTGCACCGCGAAGAACACCGCCACGCCGGTGAGGACGAGCTGGCCGAGGTTCATCGGGACCAGGCGGAACCGCTGCTCGCGCAGGTCGTCGATGCGCAGGCGATCGCCGATCAGGAAGATCACCGCCCCGAGGGCGACCTGGGTCAGCAGCTCGAGGGACGCGAGGTTCGTGTCGTTGATCAGGTTCAGGCCCTCGGGCCCGATGGCGACGCCGAGGGCGAGGAAGACCACGATCTCGGGCACGAAGCGCTTGAAGAGGTTCCCGACGACGATCGCCACGAGGCCGAGGCCGGCGATGATCAGGAGGGAGAGGTCCACGAGGGAGGTCCAGTCGGTGGCGTGCGGGGGCGGCGCCTGCGGGGCGGTGGGCCGCCGTCGCCGGCTAGTACGCCTTCGCGATGTAGGCGGTGAGCCCGTCGTCGTCCCGTGAGCCCGGCAGCTCCCCGTCGGGTCCCACCAGGCAGCGGACGGAGTAGCCGCGCTCGGCGAGCGCGTCCTCCCCAGCTTCTCCCAGGTCGGCCCAGGCCATGCGGAACAACCCGTTGCCGTCGATCTCAGCGACGGAGCCCACGTCCGTGGTGGAGGTCTCGCGATGGCGGCGGGACTCCTCCAGCAGGTCGGCCTGGATCTCGACGAGCAGGTCGACGACCCGGTCGACGACGGACTCGAGGGGCACGGCCTCCTTCTCCCCCGTGTCGCGGCGGGCGAGGGTCACGACCCCCTCGGCCAGGTCGCGGGGGCCGAGCTCGAGGCGGATGGGCACGCCCTTCAGCTCCCACTCGACGGCGCGACGGCCGAAGGAGCTGTCGGTCCGGCGGTCCAGGTGGCTGCGGACGCCGGCGCGCAGCAGCCGGTGGTCGAGGTCGTCGCAGACGTCGACCACGTCCTCCTTGACCGCCATGACGACGACCTGGCGGGGGGCGATCACCGGCGGCAGGCGCAGGCCCGCGTCGTCGCCGTGGCTCATGATGAGCCCGCCGACGGTGCGGCTCGACAGGCCCCACGAGGTGGTCCAGGCGTGCTGGACGGTGTTCTCCGCATCGGTGAACGTGATGTCGAAGCCCTTGGCGAAGTGCTGGCCGAGGTTGTGGCTCGTGGCCATCTGCAGGGCCTTGCCGTCGCGCATCAGGCCCTCGTGGGTGTAGGTGAGGTCCGCGCCGGCGAAGGTCTCGCGCTTCGTCTTCAGCCCGCTGACCACGTCGATCGCGAGGCAGTCGCGGATGGTCTCGAGGTAGACCCGGCGGTGGACGGTCAGCGCCTCGGCCTGCGCCTCGTCGAAGGTGGCGTGGGCGGTGTGGCCCTCCTGCCAGTAGAACTCCGTCGTCCGCAGGAAGATGCGCGGGCGCAGCTCCCAGCGGACCACGTTGGCCCACTGGTTGAGGAGGAGGGGCAGGTCCCGGTGGCCCTGCACCCAGCGGGACATGGCGTCGCCGAAGAGGGTCTCCGAGGTCGGGCGGACGACGAGCGGCTCAGCCAGCTCCTCACCGCCGGCGTGGGTCACCAGCGCGAGCTCGGGGCTGAACCCCTCGACGTGCTCGGCCTCCTTCTCGAGGAAGCTGTAGGGGATGAACATCGGGAACTGGACGTTCTCGTGCCCCGTCGCCTTGATGCGCCGGTCGACCTCGTCGCGGATGCGCTCCCACAGGGCGTTGCCCCAGGGCTTCATCACCATCGTCCCGCGGGTCGCCCCTCCCTCGGCCAGGTCGGCCTTCGCGACGACGTCCTGGTACCAGCGGGGGAAGTCCTCCGACTGGGGCGTCAGCACTCTCTTGGCAGCCATGGCGGACGAGTCTACGGGCGCCCGTCGATGCGACGGCCGGGCCGACGCCCAGACGTCGACCCCTAGACGTCGGCGAAGTGCTCGACGTGGGGCGGGCCGGCGAAGTGCGGGCCGATGAGGGCGCGCCAGCGCCCGAAGCCGTCGCCGGCGCGGAACGCCTCGTGCGCCTCGACGGAGTCCCACTCGACCAGCAGGACGAAGCGGGTCGGGGTCTCGATGCCCTGGGTCATGCGGATCGCGCCGACGCCGTCCGCCGCGCCGATCACCTCGACGGCCTCGGCGTAGGCGTCGCGGAACGCCTGCTCGGACCCGGCGGTGACGTCGATGAGGGCAACTTCGAGGACCATG
Source organism: Euzebya sp. (assembly GCF_964222135.1). Lineage (NCBI taxonomy): Bacteria > Bacillati > Actinomycetota > Nitriliruptoria > Euzebyales > Euzebyaceae > Euzebya > Euzebya sp. The sequence goes on along the minus strand of NZ_CAXQBR010000018.1, from coordinate 6,940 downwards.
TCCTGCAGCCTAGCGCCGCACCATCCGCTCAAGGCCCTGCGGGCCGGTGCCGACAGCTCCGAGGTGACGTCCTCCTCCGCGCGCCACCGCATCGTCGGGCTGGCGCTCTGCACCGCGGTCCTCCTCGCGACCCTCCCCTCCCTCCCCGCGACCGCCCAGGCCGGGGGCCTGGCCGTGACCCGCCACGCGGGTGCGACGCGCACGGCCACGGCGGTGGAGGTGTCCCGCCACCCCCACCCGGACGGCGCCGACGCCGTGGTGCTGGCGCGCGCCGACGCCTACGGCGACGCCCTGGCGGCTGCCCCCCTGGCGGCGGTGCTGGACGCGCCCGTGCTGCTGACCGCCCCGACGACCCTCGAGCAGGGCGTGGCCGAGGAGATCGCCCGCCTCGACGCGGAGACGGTCACGGTGCTCGGCGGGATCGCCGAGGGCGTGGCCGACGACCTCGCCGCGGACGGTCTGGACGTCGTCCGCATCGCCGGCGCCGACGAGTGGGCCACATACGCGGCCATCGCCCGCGCGGTCGCCGAGCAGACCGGCGCCGACCGCGCCCTGCGGGTGGAGGGCGCCCACGCCGACCCGGCCCGCGGCTGGCCCGACGCGCTGGCCGCCTCGGCCTGGGCGGCGCGAGAGCAGATCCCGGTCCTCATGACGACCGCCGGCGCCCTGCCGGACCCCACGCGCGACCTGATCGACGAGCTCGACCTCGCCGCGGTGACCGTCGTCGGCGGCCCCGCGGCCGTCACCGACGCCGTCGTCGCGGACGTCGACCCGCGCGTCGGGACCGTCGACCGCGTCGCCGGGGACGGCCGCTACGACACCGCCGTCGCCGTCGCCTCCCGGGGCCTCGACGCCGCGGGGCCTGCCCCTGAGGTGTGGGTCGCGTCCGGCCGCGGCTGGCCTGACGCGCTGGTCGCCGGTCCCGCGGCCGCCCGCGCCGGCGGCGTGTTGGTCCTGAGCGACCCCGCCTCCCTCGAGCACGCGCCCGCCACCCGCGCCTTCCTGGACGCCCACCGGCCCACCACCCCGACCGCCCACCTGGTCGGCGGCACCGCGGTCCTGTCCGAGGACGTCGCCCACACCGTCACCACCGGTGAGATCCGCCAGGCGACGCCGCAGCCGGACCACGGGGAGATCCCCGGCGCGGACCAGCGACCCACGGCGGTGCCCGCCGACAACGACGCGCCCCCGATCAGCGCCGCCGTCCCCTGGTCCGATCCCGCCACCTGGGGCGGCCGGGTGCCGCAGGCCGGCGAGGTCGTCGCCATCCCCGCCGACACCGCCGTGCTGCTCGACGTCGACCCGCCGGCGCTGCGCGGCATCGACGTGCGGGGGACGCTCGTCGCCGCCGACATCGACATGACCGTCGAGGTCCAGTGGATCCTGGTCACCGGCCACCTGGCCCTCGGCACACGTGAGCGGCCCCTCACCCGGCGGGTCACCGTCGTCCTCGATCCCCAGCCGGGTGCCGGGATCGAGCACGCCGGCGAGGGCCCGATCGCCGTCCGCGGCGGCACCCTCGACATCCACGGCGTGACCCCGGCCCGCACCTGGACCCGCCTCGCGGCGACCGCCCCGGCCGGCACCACCCAGCTGCAGCTCGCCGAGGCCCCCGGCTGGCGGGTCGGCGACCGCATCGTCGTGGCCTCGACCAGCACCGACGTGGACCAGGCCGAGGAGCGGACGGTCACCGGCGTCGACGGCGCTCGCGTGACCCTCGACCAGCCCCTCACCCACACCCACTGGGGCCAGACCGACGTGCTGGCGGGGACCGAGGTCGCCCAGCACGCCGAGGTCGGCAACCTGACCCGCAACGTCGTCGTGACCTCCACCCCCGAGGCGCGCGCGGCGCAGCGCGGCGGGCACGTCATGGTCTTCCGCGGGTCCCGCGCCCAGATCAGCGGCGCGGAGTTCACCGGCCTCGGCCAGGCCGGCGAGCTGGCCCGGTACCCCGTCCACTTCCACATGATGGGCAACGCGAGCGGCTCGTACGTCCGTGGCGCCTCGGTGCACCACACCTTCAACCGGTGCGTCACCTTCCACGGCAGCGACTACGTCCACATGCAGGACACGGTCGGGTACGAGTCCCTCGGGCACTGCTACTTCTTCGAGGACGGCGTCGAGACCGGCAACACGCTGTACTGCAACCTCGGCCTGTCGACCCGCCGGCCCGACGAAGGCATGGCGCTGCTCGAGTCCGACCAGACGCCCGCGACGTTCTGGATCACCAACCCGACCAACCACCTCGCCCGCAACGCCGCCGCGGGGTCGGAGGGGCACGGGTTCTGGTACGACCTGCCCGAGGCGCCGACGGGCCTGTCGGCCGGCCGCGAGCTCGACATCCGACGTCTGCCCTTCGGCACCTTCGACGACAACGTCGCCCACACCCTGTCGGGGGAGGGGTGGAAGGAGGGCGTCGGCATCTTCGTCGAGCAGTACCGCCCGCCCGGCCCCGCGGTCATGCACCGCAACCACGTCTGGAAGTCCCGCGGGTTCGGCGCCTGGATCGAGGGGACCGAGCTGCGCGGGTCGGTGCTCGCCGAGAACTCGATCGGGTTCCTCGGCACCCCCGGCCGGCTGGTCGACGCGACCGTCGTCGGCGACACCACGAACGCGGCGGGCGATGCTCCGTGGCGCAAGACCGGCGTGGGCTTCTACCACGAGCGGAGCGACATCGTCCGGCCCACGTTCGTGAACTACGCGGCCCGCCAGCACAGCTGGCAGCGGCCGCGCCTGGCGATGGAGTACATCGCCGACGAGCACAACGTCGTGTCGGAGGTCACGGGCGCCACCTTCGTCAACGCCGCCAGGTTGCAGGTCGTCGACCAGCCGGGCGAGGACGGGACGCCCGACCTGCGGGCCGCTGCCATCCGCGACGTCGACGGCTCGATCTCCGGCGCCCCGGCGCTGCTCGCCTCGAACCACCCGCTGATGCACGACGCGTCCTGCGCCTGGCGTGAGGACCTGCGGGCCCGCACCTGCCCGACCGGCTACGACCGGGTGTGGCTGCGGCTCGCCGACCAGGGCGGTGATCCCGGCGCGGTCACGCTGCGCCGCGACGACGGGGTCAGCGCACCCCTCGACGGGCCCCGCTGGGCCGACGAGGCATCGGGCGACGTGCTCTTGGACCGCACCTACGCGGTGTCGAGCGCCGCGGCCCACAGCGGACGCCTCGAGGTGATCCTCTACGGGCAGGTCGAGGGGTACGTCGACCTCCAGATCCCCTGGCCGTTCCCGACCGCCCACGTCTACGACGGGTGGGGCCGCTGGCACGAGGTGCCGGCCGGGCCGCTCGCCGAGGGCGGGTGGTCGCTCTCGGGGTCGACGCTGACCGTCCGCCACCGCCTCGACGACCTGGCCGAGCAGGGCACCTGGCAACGCCTCGAGCTGTGCGCGCAGGCGTTCTGCGGCAACGCCGGACCTGGGTAGACCCCCCTGCGGTCAGGAGTTGGCCGCCTCGAGGAGGGCGTCCAGGGCCACCGTGCCGCCGAAGAGGGTCAGGCCGATGAGCGCGACGCCGGTGCCCGCGATCGCCACCCGGCGACCGATCCCGCGGGTCCGGCCCACGTAGAGGGCGACCACCCCGATCAGGGTGCCGACCAGGGCGAGCACCGGGACGTTGCCGGCGATGCCGTCGTCGGCGGGGCGCAGGACCCCGAGGACCGCGCCGCCGCCGAGGGCCAGCGCCAGCAGGCCGAGACCGCCGGCGATCATGTCCCTCGATTGGAGTGGGTCAGCCACCCGATCCCCTTCCCCGCCGGCCGGGCGTCCGGCGGCGTGCAGGTGGATCCTAGTGCGAGCAGCGGTCGGGTTTCTGGCAGGCTGGGCGGTGTGGCTCCCACCCCTGACTACCCGTTCCCCGCACGGGCGTCGATGGATCCCGACCCCGACCGCCGGGACGAGGGGGCCGCTGCCGCGCCGGCCCGGTCCGTGCCCTCGCGCGTGGCCTTCGTCGCGTCGAGCAGCCCGACGGCCCAGAGCTCGCTGCGGGAGCTGACCGACCGCTACGGCAACCACTCCCCGGACGAGGCGGAGGTCATCGTCACCCTCGGCGGTGACGGCTTCATGCTCGAGTCGATGCACCGGTACATGGCCCTCGGCACCCCGCTGTTCGGGATGAACCGCGGGACGGTGGGGTTCCTGATGAACCGGTTCAGCCCGGACGGCCTGACGGACCGGCTCGCCGACGCCGAGGAGCAGGTCCTGCGGCCGCTGCGCATGATCGCGAACTGCGACGGCGGGGTCCGCCTCGAGGCGGTCGCGTTCAACGAGGTGTCGATGCTCCGACAGGAGCGCCAGGCCGCGAAGCTGCGCCTGATCATCAACGGGCGCGAGCGGATGGACCAGCTGGTGTGCGACGGGATCATCGTCTCGACCGCGGCGGGTTCCACGGCCTACAACCTGTCGGCGCACGGACCGATCATCCCGATCGGGTCGCCGCTCCTCGCGATGACCCCGATCAGCGCGTTCCGGCCACGGCGCTGGCGTGGCGCGCTGCTCCCGTCGAGCGCGACGGTCCGGGTCGAGGTCGCCGAGCGGTGGAAGCGCCCGGTCAGCGCCGTGGCCGACCACGTCGAGGCACGAGACGTCGTCGACGTCGAGATCGCCGAGGACCCGACCCAATCGGTCCGCATGCTCTTCGACGCCGACCACAACCTCGAGGAGCGCATCCTCACCGAGCAGTTCAGCTTCGGCTGAGCCCGCCGCGGGCCCGGCCCAACACGCAGATCTGGGTCTCAGCTCCGTCGGCGGTCCAACCCCTCAGATCTGAGGTCCTGCTCGCGCGGTCAGCCGGCCGACTGGAAGGTCTCGGCGTGGCCGGTGGCGTCGACGGCCTCGCCGATGCGGCTCAGCGCCTGGGCGTAGGCCGCGACGCGGAGGGAGATGTCGCGCTCGGTGGCGAAGTCCCACAGGCGACGGGCCTCGGTGGTCATGCGGGACTCGAGGCGGGTGCGGACCTCCTCTGCGGTCCATGCGAAGCCCTGGCGGTTCTGGACCCACTCGAAGTAGGACACGGTGACGCCGCCCGCGTTGGCGAGCACGTCCGGGACGACGACGACCCCGCGCTCGAACAGCGCGGCGTCCGCCTCGGGGGTGATCGGGCCGTTCGCCAGCTCCACGATCATCCTCGCCTTCACGTCGTCGACGGTGTCGATCGTGATGGCGTTCTCGAGCGCGGCCGGCACCAGCAGGTCGACGTCGAGCGCGAGGAGCTCGTCGTTGCTGATCACGTCGTGGTCGACGGCCTCGCAGACGCTGCCCTCGCAGTAGACGCCCTTGAGGGCCCGCGACTCCCGCTTGACCTTGGCCACCGACGGGATGTGGAGCCCCTCCTCGGTGTGCACGCCGCCCTGGGAGTCGCTGACCGCGACGACGGTGTAGCCGGCGGCGTGGAGGAGCTCGGCCATCACCATCCCGGCGTTGCCGAAGCCCTGCACCGCGGCGGTGCGCCGTCCGCCGGTGTCGAGCACCTTCGGGGCGAGCGTCTCGGTGACGAAGAACCCGCCGTCCGCCGTCGCGGTGTCCCTCCCGAGCGACCCGCCCAGCGCGATGGGCTTGCCGGTGATGACGTCGGGGACCCGGTGCCGCTTGATGATGGAGTACTGGTCCATCATCCAGCCCATGATCATCGCGTTGGTGTAGACGTCCGGCGCCGGGACATCGACGTCGGGGCCGATCGCGTCGGCGATGCCGTCGATGAACCCGCGGCTGAGGCGCTCGAGCTCGGACATCGAGAGGGCCTTCGGGTCGACCGTCACGCCGCCCTTCCCGCCCCCGTAGGGGAGGTCGACGACCGCGCACTTGATCGTCATCCAGAAGGCGAGGGTCTGGACCTCGTCGAGGGTGACGTCCTGGTGGTAGCGGATGCCGCCCTTCGCTGGTCCGCGGACGTCGTTGTAGCGGACCCGGTAGCCCTGGAAGGTCCGAAGGGACCCGTCGTCCATCCGCACGGGGATCGACACCGACAGGGCGCTGCGCGGGTGCTTCAGGCGCTCGACGGTGTCGGCGGAGACGTCGGCGTGCGCCAGCGCCTCGTCGATGATCCCGGTGGCCCCCTCGAACAGGTCCGCCATCGAGCGCCTCCTCGCGTGTCCGGCCGCCCTCCCGCTAGGAGGCCGCCTGGTTGATCTGGTGGTGGGACTCGTAGGTCACGACGCGCTTCCCGAACGCCACCCGGGTCCCCGGCTCGATCTTCTCCGGCGTGTCGGCCACGAGGCGCTTCCACTGCTGGGCACCGCGGGGCAGGACGTAGGTGCCGTTGGCCGACCCGCGGTCGACGACGTAGACGTCCCAGTCGACGAGGCGGATCTCGGCGTGGACCCGGGACAGGGACCGCTCGTTGTCCTGGAGCTTGAGGGGCAGCGCCTCGCCGCCCTCCACCAGGGGGTCCTTCTCCGGCTCGCGGCCCACGACGTAGCCGCGGTTGAGGGTGAACGTCGAGCCGTCGTCGGCGACGACCACGCCGAGCGGCGGCCGGGGGCGCTGGACCAGCACGTGGGTCCGGTGGATCATCGCGACCCCCGTCACGGCGCAGTACAGCGCGTCCGGGTGGTTGAAGTAGCCGGCCGGGGACAGCACGCCGTAGACGAGCGGCGCGTCGGGGTCCTCGACCTCCTCCTTCGGCGTGTCACCGGTGAGCACCGGCAGCGGGTCGCGCTTCGCGTCCGCACCGACGTCGAGGAGGGGGACGGACTCGAACGGCACGTCCTCCTCCGGCATCGCCTCCGGCTCGGGGCGGGCGTCGACGGCCACCGGCTCGGCGTCGCGGCTCGGCGGCTGGATGAGCGTCGGCGGCTCCTCCTCCGTCCCGGGCTGGGCGGACGGTGCGACCCCCTGCGCGGGGCCGTCGCCGCCGGGTGGGGTCCGGGTCGGCAGCGGACCGGCGTCCTGGCCGTACGCGACCGGCTGGGGCGGTGGGGCCGGCTGGGGCTGGGGTTGG
>NZ_CAXQBR010000017.1 GCF_964222135.1 Euzebya sp. | reverse complement strand
CATGGAGGAACGAGCTGAGCAGGTGCAGGCGCTGCTCGCCGATCGGGGCCATCACCGTGCACCGTCGATCCCGGACCTGCTGATCGCCGCGACCGCCGAGCTGACGGGTCTGACGATCCTGCACCTCCACAAGGACTTCGAGTTGATCGCCGAGATCACCGCGCAACCTGAGGAACGACTCGTCCTCAGCATGTGATCTGCGCTGCCGGAAACCCTGGCAGAGCAGCCGTTCACCTATGCCAGCACCGGGCAGACTGCCAGTCGCCAGGGGAACTGGCTCGATAGCTGAGGTGGCGCGTCAACGACCTCGTAGGTGGGGCTATCGTGGAGGAAATGAAGGCCCTGCCGCGTACGCGCATCGGTCTCGCTTGCGAGGAGCTGGGGCAGTCGGCGGTGGTGGATCGATGCATCCGGGTGTACGAAGGCCTTCTGGGCGAGGAACACTTCCTGCGAATCCTCGGCGGGGACCATGCCGCCCGGCTCATCGACGACGGGATTCCGGACCGCCAGGTCTACTGGACACGGGTGTGGGCGATGCGAGGGCTCCTGTGGTCCTGGGACGGACGTGAGCCGAGTGTCCTTCACGCGGCGGCATCGGATGATGCGTGGAGGGTTCGGGAGATGTGCGCCAAGGTCGTTGCGCGGCATCGTTGTGGCGATCTGCTCACCAGGATGGACGAGCTCAAGAGGGGGGACCCCAATGCCCGGGTTCGCCGCGAGGCCAACCGGGCTGTCGAGATCGTTGCGGCAGCCGAAGGGTGATGATGCCTTCGGCCTCGATCCGACCGCCCGCCCGGCGCATTACGTCCTCCGAGACGCCCGCCAGCATTCGAGAGCCCCAGATCTCAGAATGCTCGACCGAGACCAGGTGCGTCCCCGCCGAGGAGCGGTCCCTTACTCGTTGCGTGCTCGACCCTAGGGAGGAGGCGAAGGTGGTTGAGGGCCGTGTCCGCGTAGGCCGCATCGGTCCGTTGTGCGTCCGTGGTCGGGGGAGCGCCGAGCGGATCGGTGGAGGCGATGTTGTAGCGGTCGCGGTACGCGGCGATGGTAGTTGCCGTGTGGACCCATCGGTCGCGACCGCGCGGCGCGAACGGCCGCGAGCCGAGATGGCGGAGCCACGGTTCATGCTGGTCCATGGCGGTCTCGACGAGGTCGCGGGCTCGCCGTTCGATGAGCTGTTGACGTTCGTCGAGGGCGGTGCGCATGTCGGGGGTCATGGGGCCGGTGGCGTTGGGGATGAGTCCGGCGATCAGCTCTGGCGGCCGCTGTGGGGTGTTGGCGGCTCGGGTGCTGACGGTGGCGACGCGGTGGTGGAGGACGGCGGCGATGTCGTCGGCATCTTCGAGGGCACGGTCGTCGACAAGCCTGGGGAGGAGCTTCTCGGGTAGCAGGTGGTGGGCCTGGGCAGTGCGGAGGGCGGCTGAGAGAGCGCCGAACGCGTCAGAGGCGAGGACTTGGTCGGCCTGGCCGTCGGTGAGCCCGCAGGTTCGGACGAGCTGGGTCCACCGGTCGTGTTGGGCAGCGGCGGCGATGGTCTCGTACTCCGCGGCGAGCTGAGCGATGGAGCCCCACCGGTCCTGCTCGTCCCGCAGGGTCTCGTGGCCGGACGGTTCCGCGCCGACCCGGGCGAGCACGCCGGCGAGCACCGTCCGGCCGGTTGCGTCGCCGTCGTCCTGGTGGGGCTCGAGGTCGGAGTCGTCAGTGGCGGTGTAGGCAGTGTTCGCCCCACGTCCGCGGGTCATGGCGACGTACAGGGTCTCGCGGGTCATCGTGGGGGTGACGATGGCGTGGGCGGTGTCGACGGTCGCGCCCTGAGCGCGGTGGGCGGTGACGGCATAGCCGAGCTCCACGTGGTCGGCGACGTACTCGGCCGGAAGCTGCACGGTGCCACCGTTGCCACGCACGGTGAGGGTGCCGTCGGCGTGGATCGAGGAGACCGTCCAGCGGTCGCCGTTGCAAACCCACCGGCCGGACCCGTCGGCGAGCCGGCGGTGGTTGCGGCGGGTCAGGATCACGTCGCCGACTCCGGCGAGGGTGCGGTCGTGCAAGCGGACGACGGTGGAGGGGTCGACGTCGCCGTCGTCGACCCGGTCGGTGTGGGCGCGCTGGTTGAGGGCGGTGACGTGCTCGCGGGTGGGGGCGATGAGGAGGCTGGTCGTGCCGGCGGCGAGGTCGGCCTGCCAGGCGGTGTAGGCGGCGTCCAACATCGCGTCGGTGTCGCCGTTGTGGAGGCGACCGTTCCTCGCGTAGGTGTCAAGCACGGCGGGGTTGCCGCCACGCAGCTGCAGGGACGCTGCCTTCTCCCAATCATGGTGGAAGCGGCGGACGTCGGTGAGCTCGGCGACATCGTCTCGGTCGGTGGCGAGCAACCTGAACGCGCCGCCGGCGTCGACCGCCGCAAGCTGTGCGGGATCTCCGACGAGCAACAGCTTCGCGCCTGCCTCGGCTGTGGCAGTGGCGAGGCGGTGAAGCGTGTGGGTTCCGGCCAAGGAGGCCTCATCGACGATCACCAGCTGCCCAGCGCGGAGGCCGGTGCGGCCGGCCTTGAGTTCGTGTAGCCCCTTGGCCGTGTCTCAGTGTCGATCTCGAGGTCGGCGCCGAGGACCTCGGCTGCTGCGGCGGACGGGGCAAGCCCGAGCACGGTCCCGGCGCCGTAGAGGTGCTCCCATGCGGTGCGGAGGGTGCGCATGGTGGTGGTCTTGCCGGCACCGGCCGGGCCGACGAGGACGTCGAGCACCCGGCCGGACGTGGCCACCTGCTCGATGGCGGCGACCTGGTCGTCGTCGAGGCCGCCGGCGTGGTGGACGACAGTGACGGCGGGAACCCGAGGTGCGTGCGTCGTCCGGGACAGCTGGAGCAGTCGGTCCTCGGCGGCGAGGAGCTCGGCGGAGGTGAACACCGTCGCGTGGCGCGGCCTCAACACGCTGGTGCCGTCGTCCCGCCGCAGCTCCGCTGGGACGGCGGCGAGTTCGGGCGGGGTGAGTTGGACCGACGCGGCTTCGGCGGCGTGCACCACTGCGTTGAGGACGGTTTCGCGGTCTGCGGTGCTGGCGAAGCGGACGCCCATGAGCTGGCGGGTGGCTTCGGCGTGCAGGTTCCACCTGCGCCACGTCGACCGGCGCTCACCCACCACCTCCACGACCGTGGCGGCGATCCCTTCGAGAACCACCGGCGACAGGTCCGACGCGTGCAGCTGCTGCTGTGGCCGACCGCCCAGCACCTGGGAAGCCCATGTGTCCGGCGGGTGCTTGTGGTCGGTGGCCGTCGTGCACCACCGTTCGGTGAGCTCCGCGAGGGAGTGCAACGCCTTGTCCGGCCGCGTGGCCAACGTGGCCTGCTGCCGCAACTTGATCATCGCCCTCGCCGACGGCTGATGGCCGTGCGCGGCGACGTAGTCGGCGACCAGCTCGTCCGTCGCCGACTCGATGCCTGCGCTGCGCGAGGAGAACGCGTCGAGGAGCTCTTCTGGTACGCCTGCGATCTCCCAGCCCAGGTTGCGGTCCGCTCCGCGGTCCCGCTGGTGCCAGACGACACCGAGGGTGTCGGTGAGCCGGTCGGCCAGGACGGCGTTGTAGTGCTCAGACAGCGCCACCATCGCGGCGTGCACAGGCCGGCTGTCCAGGCTGCGCCACCTGCCGTCGAGCACGGTGCGGACCTTGTTGGCGATGACGACGTGGGTGTGGAGCTGGGGGTCGCCGGCGCGGGAGTCGTAGTGGTCGAACGCCGCGGCCACCACTCCCGTGACCGGTACGTGGGCGACCGCCCCCTCCGGACCCGAGGCGCCCATGCGGGTGACCGCCACCTCCCCCTCCACCACGTCGATGACGTCGCGGATCGCCGCATGGTGCGCCTCGACGATCACCGCCCGGGTCGCCTCGTCGGCGAGCGCCCACAACACCGACACGGACTTGGGGACGCTGAAGGTCAAGTCGAACCCCGCCACCGCCCGACGGGACCGTCGCCGGGACTCCTCAGCCTCGATCCGCTCGATCGCCGCGGTACGGGCGTCGTCGTCCAGACCGTCGTCGAGCTCGGCGACGCGGTCGGCGATCCGTTCCGCGCGTGACCGGTACTGGGGGTAGGCGCGGCCCAACGGCTCCCCGGTGAGTGGATCGCGGCCCTGGCCGAGCAGGCGTGCCACCTGCTCCTCGGTGACCACATCGCCCGCTCGCAGCTCCCCGCTGCCCAGGGCCGGCAGTCCCGAGCCGAGCCAGCGGCCCGGCGGGCAGCCCTCGACGGTGTAGTAGTCCACCAGGGTCCGTCCGGACTTGCGGACGGCGTCGCCGACGGCGACGGAGTTCAGCAGGTAGCGATAGCCGGCGCCGGCGGACATCACCCGCATCGACACCGTCACCCAGACCACCCCGAGATGTGCTCCACACCTCACAGGTGTGCGGCGGCCGCCTGGCGTCCTCGATCTGCCAGAGGTGTGTCCGGCGATGTGGTGGGGTGACGCGGCGGGGGGCCGGGGACCGTGTACGAGCTGGACAGCGCACGTCGATGAAGATTCTTCAGAGTCGCTGACACAGACGGGGTGGCTGTTCCGTCTGAACCGGCGTGGAGCGTGGAGACGCCAGGAGCGCACACCGTCGGCCGGATCCGGTCTGCGCGGGGGCCCCTACGGTGGTGCCAACTTGGCATGACCGTGCGACCTGGCGAAACGCGGCCAAGCTGAGGTGGCCGCACGGCACCCGGCGGCCTTGACTCCGCGAGGGTTACGAGGGTTCTGCGCCGGGGTTCTGCCCGTCCGTGCCGAAGGCGTGGTCGAGCAGGTCCGCGGTGACGGGGTTGACCATCTCGCTGCGGCGGATGTAGTGGCGGATGGTGATCTTCGGGTCGGTGTGACCGAGCAGCTCCGCGGCCAGGTCGACGCTGGCCTGGGCGTGGACGGCGGTCGCGACGCTGCGGCGCAGCATGTGCGGGGTCACCCCCTCGATGCCGGCCAGGTCCATCGCGGCGCGCAACTGTCGACGGACGTTGTTGGGCATCAACGGCGTGCCGACCCGGCTCGAGAACAACAGCGCGTCGAGCGACCGGTCCTCCATCGCGGTGAGCCGTCGACGGACGGCCTCGGCGGTGAAGGACGGCAAGGCGACCACCCGGCGTGACCGTGCGGTCTTGGGGTGGTCCTGGCGGATGACCGGCAGGTTGCGCCGGTCCACCAGCGTGCCGGCGATCCGGATGGTCGGCGGGGCGCTGGTCACGTCCACGTCCCGGCGGCGGATGGCCAGCACCTCCCCGATCCGCGCTGAGGTGCCGAGCATCACCTCCACCATCAGGCCGAGCTGCCCGTCGGGGCGGGGGCCGCTGGCGGACTGGCCCTCCTCCCAGAAGCGGATGGCAGCCCGGACCGCGTTGACCTCCGCCGGTGTGAGCGCGGTGGGCGTGGACGGCGGGCGGCGCAGCTGGGCGACGTTGTCCATCGGGTTGCGCGGCAGGACCTCGTGGCGCACGGCCAGGCTGAACGCCAGCCGCATGACCACACGTGCCTGCCGCGCCCGGTTGTAGCTGCGCTTCGCCAGGTGCTTCAGGAAGGCGTCACAGCGCGCGACGCCGATCTCCCGCAGCGCCAGCGGGGCGAAGACGGGAAGGACCAGGTTGCGCATGTTGCGCTCGTACGACTGACGCGTGCTGACCGCGAGCCGGCCTTCCAGGTCGAGGTCGTCGAGCCAGTAGTCGACCAGCTCCTCGAAGGAGCTGTCCGCGGTGAGCGTCGTGAACTGCGGCTGCACCGCCGAGCGCTCGGCGAGCTTGGCCTTCAACGCCCGCTCCGCCGCCGTCCGGCTGTCCGCGGATGCCTGCACGGTACGCAGCGTCCCATCCCAGTCGCGGTAGCGGGTCCGGGCTTCGACCAGTCCGCTGGGGCGGGTGCGGGTGCTGATCGCCCCGAAGGTGCCGATCGGGGTGCGCGGCCTACCCACGACCGGTCACCCCTGCCGGCGTGCCGGCGGTGATGGGTCCGGGTCGGCCAGGCCGTCCATCCACGCACGGACGTCGGCGGTGGCGAAGCGGAGCCGCTTGCCGACGCGGTAGGCGCGCGGTCCGCGGCCGGTCACCCGCCAGTCGTAGATCGTCTGTCGAGGGACGCCGAGGTAGGCGGCCAGCTCCTCGACGCTGAGCAGCGCCTCGAGACCCGGGGGAACGGTGCGATCGGTGGTGTCCATGCCCGACAGGTGTGTCGTGCGTCCCCAGCCACCGACAGGGGTCTACGCCGGGCAGTAGGCACCCGAAGACGGGGCGAGGAACCCCAATCGAGTGCCGGAGTAAATGGTGGGTACCTGCTGGTTCGATCAAATCGCACCTGCCGTGGGATCACGGAATCCCCAGCAGTTCTGCGACTTCCTGGTCGGGACGGCCGGATTCGAACCGGCGACCCCCGCCACCCAAAGGCGGTGCGCTACCAGGCTGCGCCACGTCCCGAGGGTCCACACAGTACGCCACCTCGGGACGGCCGGCTCTCACGCGCTCGCGGCCAGGTCTCCACCGTCGGTGTCGTCCCCCGCGAGCTCGGCGATGCGGGGCAGGTCGAGGATCTCCACGGACCCGTACCGCGATCGCACCAGCCCGTCGCGGCGGAGGTGACCGAGCACCCGGCTGACCGACTGGCGGCGGGCGCCGAGCAGGTGCGCGATGGTCTGGTGCGGCATCGGCACGATCCACGCCCCGTCCTGGCGGACGCGGTGGTCCATCAGGACCGTCGCGATCTGTGACGCGAGGTCCTTGGTCAGCAGGGTCACGAGCCGACGCTGGGACTCCTGGATCCTCTGGGCCATCGACGTCGTCCACCGCAGCGACAGCGACGCGGAGTCCGACAGGAGCGTGAGGAACTGGTCGCGTCCCAGGGTGAGGAGGGTCGAGTCGACGTCGGCGTAGGCGTCGAAGGGCATGTCCTGCTGGGTGAGCAGCGGGACGTCACCGACGACCCCACCCGCACCGACGATGCCGATCGTCTGCCTTCCGACCGGGGGGTTCCGCATGGCGAGGTGGACGCGGCCCTCGCGGACGATGTGCACCGCGGTCGGCGGTGCGCCGGCGTTCAACAGGACGGTGCCGGCCTCGACGCGCTGGGGGGTGCACGCGTTCTCCAGGGCGACGACGTCGGCGCCGGTCAGCGGAGACAGGTCGGTGCGGGCCATGGACCTCGCGATCCACATGGCGTGCCTTCGGCTGAAGTCCTCCATCTGCACGATCCAGCTGCCTACGACGGGTGGTAGGGGGCCCTGTGACTGCGGCGGATCCCGTCGCACCGCTGACCTTTCCCGGCCAAATATGGCACTAATCCATACTAACGGTGACGGGTGACCACGCCCTGCGTCGGCCGCCACGCCCGCGCTAGACTCCCGGCCGCCCGCGGGTGTAGTTCAGTGGTAGAACCCCAGCCTTCCAAGCTGATGACGCCGGTTCGATTCCGGTCACCCGCTCCAGACAGAACCGCAGGTCACACGGGGGCACCATCCGGCAACTGGCCTCCGGTCGATGACAGGTGCGCGTCAGGGATCGTGCGACCAACCGCCTGGTGAGCCTCGGGACGTTCCCGACCAAGGCTGATGCCAACGTCGCGCTCGTCTCGGCAGCCGCCGACGCACAACGGGGTGCGTTCGTCCCACCCGACCGCGGACGCGTCGAGCTCCGCACCTACGCCAACGAGTGGCTCGAGCACCACCCAACCCTCTCCACGGGCACCCGCGACCTGTACCGCTTCGTCCTCGACAAGCACGTCCTCCCCCACCTCGGTGACGCCCACCTCGGCGACATCGAGCCGGCCACCGTCGAGCAGTGGTTCGCGACCTTGGGACGGACCACAACCACCTTGCAGCGCGCGAAGGCCTACCGACTGCTGCGCACGATCCTCAACCACGCGGTGAAGAACTCCCGGGTCATCCGCAACCCGTGCATGATCGATGGCGGCGGCAAGGAGAGCTCGCCCGAACGCCCCGTGGCCACGATCCCCCAGGTGTTCGCGCTCGCGGCGCAGTTCCGCGAACGGTTGACCGCCATCGTGCCGGTCACCGCTTTCGGCGCGCTGCGCGTCGGCGAGGCTGCAGGACTGCAACGCGCCGACATCGACCCGCTCGGCAACCGCATCCACATCCGCCGGAAGGTGAAGCGCGCCCACGATCGGCGTCTCCTCGTCGAGGACCCGAAGTCCGACAGCAAGCGCACGGTCACCCTCCCCCCGCAGGTGATGGGGCTCCTCGAAGCGCACCTCGACGCCTGGACGGACACGGCTCCCGACGCGTGGGTGTTCACGAGGCCGCACGGGACGCCGGTGGATCACATGTACATCGGGCGCCTCTGGCGGAAGGCTCGCAGCGCGGTCGCCGACGATGATCCGACGTTGCGGGCGAAGCTGCACTTCCACGACCTCCGCGGGACCGGCGCCACGCTGGCCGCCAGCCAAGGCGCCTCCTTGAAGGAGGTCATGGCACGGCTCGGGCACTCGACCACAGTCGCCGCGTTGCGCTACCAGCACGCGACGGCGGATCGCGACGCGACGATCGCCCACCTGCTCGGGCAGGCCATAGATCAAGCAGCCGGCGCGACCGTCACCGACCTTGGGGCCGCCTCCCAACGGTCGGGGAAGAGGTGACGGAGCCCGGCGCCGTATCTGCGGATGTTGGGCCTAGGTGACCGTCGGGGTGCAGGTGAGTTCCGCGACAAGCGACTCAGCGGCTCGGATGAGGGGCGCGGCGTCTTCGGGCCGGCCATCGAAGTCCGACATCGAGTAGTGGGTGTCGCCGCAGTCGAAGCGGACCTGGGGCTGCTCGTCGAGGGTGACGGCCGCCTGGCCGTCGCCCACCTCCACGACGTCGGATCCGGATTCGGCCGCACCGCCGTCGAACGCCGGCGGTCCCGCGGTGATGCCGACCGCCACCCCCTCCCAGATCATCCCCGTCGTCGCCCCGGATCCGCCGTGGGACGGCTCGCCACAGCACGGCTCGACGCCCAGCGCGGTGACGGCCTCGCGGAGACGCGCCTCCCGGATCGACTCCGACCGCGGGATGACCGTCCCCTCGTCGGTGGTGATCTGCCGGGTCACGCGGTGCGGCATCGGTTCACACCCGATCGCCTCCGGCAGCTGGGCGACCCACGCCAGCTCGCTCCCGCCGGCCTCTGGTCCGGTCGTGGTGATGACCCCGGTCTCGCGGCAGGTGGACGACACCATCCCGGACTCCGGCAGGATCACGCCCTCACCGCCGGCGAGCTCGACGCCTGGATCACGTCGTCTGCGACGGTCGTCGAGACCTCCTCCTCGGGGCCTGGCGTCGTCACCTCCGCAGGCGGTGGTGCGGCCGGCATCGGCGGCGCGCCCTCAGGCAGCCCGACGGTCGCACAGCCCGGGTGTGCACGGATGCGCTCGGCGAGGTCGACTGCCAGGTCGACGCCCGGCTCGGTGAACGCGAACACCGCGTGGGTGATGGTGCAGACGGTGAACGCACCGCCCACCGGTGTCGTGGTCGACCCCGTCGGCCACGCGTCGCCGGTGCCGACGAACGTCCCCACGGTCCGCGGCAGGTCCTCCATGGCGGACTGGGGCAGCCCGACCTGACCCATGCCGCCCGATCGGATGACGAGGGTCTGCCCGTCCACGACCACCTCCGCGGCGGCGACCGTGGCGTCGGCTGCCGGGGTCGCGACCGGCTCCACACCGAGGTCCGACAGGAGCGAGACCAGGTCGAACGTCGGACCAAGGCCTTCGGGCGGGGAGGGGGTGCAGTCGATGCTGTCCAGGAACGCCTCCCACCGGGGGAGCTCCTCCTGCCCCATGCGGGCCTGGACCGTCGCCATGCCGCACGTGGCGGCGACCACCCCCCGTGCCGGGTCCCAGGCGACGCGTCCACCGGCCAGCGGGAGGAACTCCGGCGCGACCAGGTCCGTCGGGACCCACGAGTGGAAGTCGGCGGTGAACCGCAGCGGCTCGTCCCCGCCGTCCTCGACCGCCCAGGCCACCGATCCCTCGGCTGCCCGGAAGGTGCCGATGCCGCCGTCGCTCACGCCCGGCCGATCCGCCATCGGCACCAGCGGGACGGTTGCACAGCACGCGGTCATCCCGGCCCGGTCGATCGCTCGGGCGAGACCGACGAGGCCGATCCCACCATCCAGCTGCACGTCGGGGGTCTTCGTCGGTGGCTCGGGCTCACAGCCGTTCGAAGACGTCAGCTGGGTCGCCGCCTCGGCGAGTGCGGCGACGGGCAGCGCGGGCGGCGTCGGGGGGTCGTACACCTCCCGCAGCCGCACCGCCTCTCCCCCGCCGCAGGTGAACCACAAGCTCACCCGCCCGTCGACGTCGGTGCTCGCCCCCACCGCCGTGATCGTGTCACCCGGCTCCACGTACCCCACGAGATCACCCGGTTCCGCCCCCACCGTCACCTCGACCTGCGCACCCGCGAAGGTGACCGACGAGGGCCATCCGGCGGAGGGGACGGTGTCGACGAACGCCGTCCGGTCCGTCGTGATGGTCGTGCCGATCCCGACTGCGACGAGGAGGACCACGGCGGCCGCCACTCCCACGACGGTTCGCCGGTGGCGTCGCTCGACGGCGCGAACGCGGTCTCGGACGTCCGCGGCGTCGAAGGTCGGCTCCCCGGACGGCACCGCATCGTGCAGCAGCTCGCGCAGATCAGGCATCGGACTCCTCCTCGGTGACGTCCAGACCCGCCCGTCGGAGGTTGGCGATCGCCTGGGCGGTCAGGGCCTTCACCGTCCCCGCAGCGCACCCCATCACCTCCGCGGCATCGACCACTGACAGGTCGGCGAAGTAGCGGGCCACCACGGCCTCGCGCTGGCGAGCCGGCAAGGCGGCGACCGCACGACGAACCGCCACGGCCGACGCGGTGTCCGGTGGATCGCTCGTCGTCGATGCGTCAGCCGACACCAGCCGGTAGGCCCGGCGTTCCGCGAGTCGTCGACGCAGCCACGAGCGCGAAAGGTTCGTCGCGCAGCGCAACGCGAAGGCACGTGGATGATCGATCGTCGCCCAGCGCTGCCAGGTCCGCACCAAGGCCTCCTGGGCGAGCTCCTCGGCCACACGCCAGTCGTGGCCCAGCAGCACCAACGCCCCGACGAGCTGCCCACGGACATCCGCGCAGAACGTCGCGGGGTCCGGCCAGGCCGGCGCGTCGGTGGTGTCGTGGACGGGGATGTCCATTCACCGTACGTAGACGCACGATCCGCCTGCGGGGTTTAGGTCGTCGAGTGATGGCGATGGGGGACGGCTGGGCGGCCCTTCTCATGCAGCATGCGCGGCGAGATGTCCGCGCCGTTGGGCCACACGATCGTCCCGGCGTCGGGGTCGACCCTAACGGCCTTGAACAGCTCGTAGTCGGCGACGAGCGGCGCGAAGGCCTCTCCCCACAGGACGGGTTCGAGGTCGATGACCTTGACCTCGTCGTCGGCGAACGTCACCTCGATGATGTAGCGCGACAGCACGCGGACGGCGACGACGTCAACGATCGGATGTAGGTCCGTCATCCTCAGCCTCCTTCATCTCTTCGAGGGTACCGGGGAACCGGTGGGCGGCGGTCTCGAAGAAGGCGCGGACCGCCAGGTCTCGGTGCTCGCCCAACAGGTCGATCACCGCCGCCATCACCCGTGCCGGGGGCCGACCTGAGGACGCGAGGACCTCCATGGAGTCGAGGGCCACGGTGCAGGACCATCCGGCGCCGCGGACCGCGACGTGGGGCCGCTGGTGGGTCTCGTTGAAGTAGAAGTCCAGCGACGCGCCTTCGATCGCGTGCCAGCGCGGGCTCATGGCGATCCCGAGGTCGTCTTTACGCAATCGTTGCATCCGGGCGTGACACGGATCTGCGGTCACCGCGGAGCTCGAACCTCTCTGTGTCAACGGGCACTTCTGCGTTGCTGTCTGAGGGCGCGGGGGTGTGCCCGTTGGCCGGGGTTCCGGTCGGGTAGTCGGGGGTGTAGGGTTCGGGGTGGTTCGGGGCGTGACTCGACTCAAGAGCCGGCTACGGAGTGGGATCCGGTCACGCGGACTTCGGTCTCGTCTTCACCTGTCCGCCCCGGACCGCCTGGTCGGCCAGGAGCCGTCGGTACACGACGGTGGCGAGTTGGCGCTTGAGCTTGCGGAGCGCCTCGAGCTTGCCGTTGCCCTCCGCGATCTTGCGCAGGTAGTAGACGCGGCCGGGGCTTGCGTTGCGGGCCTGGCAGGTCGCGGCGACGTGCAGGACCTTGTTCATCTGCCGATCACCCCGCCGGGACAGCCGATGGCGCACCACATCGCCGGAGGAGGCCTCCAACGGTGCGGTGCCGCAGAAGGCCGCGAAGTGCCCGGCGGTCGGGAAGCGGGAGACGTCACCAACGATGGAGATGATCGTCGCCGCCCCGATGTCGGCGATGCCGTAGATGGAGGTGAGCGTGGTGCCGTGTGCAGCGACGACCGCGATCAGTCGGTCCTCAGCTGGGGGGATGCGCCCGTTGAGCCAGCGCCAGTCGGCAAGCATCTCTCTGACCATGTCCCTTCGCTGAGCGTCGACGACGCTGACCGGCCGGACCCGACGTAGCAGCGTCGCCGTCTTGTCGGCGGCGTCGACGGCTGCGAGCTGGGCGGGTCCCCGACGAGCAGCAGCTTCGCGCCGGCACCGGCTGCGGCGGTGGCGATGCGGTGCAGGGTGTGGGTTCCGGCGAGGGAGGCTTCGTCGACGATGGCCAGCTGGCCGGCACGGAGCGCGACACGGCCAGCCGCGAGTTCGTGAAGCCACTTCGCCGTGGTGTCGGTGTCGATGTCGAGGTCGGCACCGAGCACCTCGGCTGCCGCGGCGGATGGCGCGAGCCCCGACGACCGTGCCGGTGCCGTGGAGGTGCTCCCACGCGCTCCGAAGGGTGCGCATGGTGGTGGTCTTGCCGGCAC
The DNA here is from genome assembly GCF_964222135.1 of Euzebya sp. Taxonomy (NCBI): domain Bacteria; kingdom Bacillati; phylum Actinomycetota; class Nitriliruptoria; order Euzebyales; family Euzebyaceae; genus Euzebya; species Euzebya sp. The sequence goes on along the minus strand of NZ_CAXQBR010000017.1, from coordinate 1,221 downwards.
CGGCCGGGCCGACCAGCACGTCCACCACCCGGCCCGACGTAGCCACCTTGGCGATCGCGGCGACCTGATCATCGCCCAGCCCGTCCGCGTGATGGGCGACAGTGACGGCGGGAACCCGAGGTGCGCGCGTCGTGCGGGACAGCTGGAGCAGGCGGTCCTCGGCGGCAAGGAGCTCAGCGGAGGTGAACACCGTCGCGTGGCGCGGCCGCAGCACACTGGTGCCGTCCTCCCGCCGCAACTCCGCCGGCACAGGCGCAAGGTCAGGCGGGGTCAGCTGGACCGACGCGGTCTCGGCGGCGTGCACCACTGCAGTGAGGACGGCCTCGCGGTCGGCGGTGCTGGCGAAGCGGACGCCCATGAGCTGGCGGGTCGCTTCGGCGTGCAGGTTCCACCGTCGCCACGTCGACCGACGCTCACCCACCACCTCCACGACCGTCGTGGCAATCCCCGCCACAGTCGCCGGCGACAGGTCCGACGCGTGCAACCGCTGCCGCGCACGTCCAACGAGCGCCGCGTCAACCCATGCGTCCAGTCGAGTTCCCTGCGCCCGCGCGGTCGCGTGCCAGCGGCCTGTCAGATCGGCGAGGGAGTGCAACGCCTTGTCCGGCCGCGTGGCCAACGTGGCCTGCTGCCGCAACTTGATCACCGCCCTCGCCGACGGCTGATGGCCATGGGCGGCGACGTAGCCGGCGACCAGCTCGTCCGTCGCCGCCTCGATCCCCGCGCTGCGCGAGGAGAAGGCGTCGAGGAGCTCTTCGGGCACGCCGGCGATCTCCCAGCCCGGGTTGCGGTCTGTCCCGCGGTCACGCGGGCTCCAGACGACGCCGAGGGTGTCGGTGAGCCGGTCGACCAGGATGGCGTTGTAGTGCTCCGACAGCGCCACCACCGCGGCGTGCACTGCCCGGCTGTCCAGGCTGCGCCACCTGCCGTCCAGCACCGTCTTGACCTTGTTCGCGATGACGACATGGGTGTGCAGCTGGGGGTCGCCGGCGCGGGAGTCGTAGTGGTCGAACGCCGCCGCCACCACCCCCTCCACCGGCACGTGGGCGACCGCCCCGTCCGGCCCCCTCGCGCCCATGCGGGTGACCGCCACCGCCCGCTCCACCAAGCCGATCACGTCACGGATCGCCGCGTGGTGCGCCTCGACGATCACCCCGCGGGTCACCTCGTCCGTGAGCGCCCACAACACCGACACCGACTTGGGGACGCTGAACGTCAAGT
>NZ_CAXQBR010000016.1 GCF_964222135.1 Euzebya sp. | reverse complement strand
GCTCGCGCACCGCCACCAAGGCCCTCGACCGCGGCGTCGCGGTCGCCGGGGCGCTCGGGGCCCCCCGCCCCGGGCGCGCCGTCGGGCGGGCGTCCGGGGCGGAGGACGTGCTGGCCGAGGCCGCGGCCCGGGTGCGCGAGGCCGGCAGCGCGGTGGCCACCGAGCACCACGACGGCGACCCGGCCGGTGTGCTGGTCGACCGCGCGGTCGACCACGGCTTGCTCGTGGTCGGCAACCGGGGTATGACCGGCGTCCGCCGGTTCCTGCTCGGCAGCGTCCCGAACAAGGTCTCCCACCACGTCACCGCCGATCTGCTGATCGTCAAGACCACGTGACCGCCGCCCACCGCCGACCGACGACGAGGACCGCCCGGATCGATGGCTGACACCGACCTGACCCTCCCCTCCCCGCCCGCCCGCGGCTCGACGGCCGCCCCGGCCCTGCCCGGCCCGCCGCCCGGCGGCCGCCAGTCCGTCCGCCCCGGCGACCAGGGCCAGCAGAACCAGGGCCAGCGCGACCAGGGCGGGCAGACCGGCCCGCTGCCGCTGCCGCCCCACCCCCCGCGCGAGGAGGCGCCGGAGCGCCCCCGCGGGGGGGTGCAGGTGCTGGACGAACCGCGCGGCGAGGCGCCACCGCGCCCGCAGGGCGGCCACGACCTGCCCGAGGGCTGGCTGCCCTGCCCCAAGGGCGCCGACCCCGCCGAGTGGGTGCTCGACCCGACGCTGCCCGAGCCGAAGATCCGCATCCGCCACCTCACCAAGGCGTTCGGGTCCCGGGTGATCTGGGAGGACGTCACCTTCGACATCCCCAAGGGGAAGGTCACCGTGGTCCTCGGCCCGTCCGGGACGGGCAAGTCGGTGCTGCTGCGCCACCTGATCGGGCTGCTGCGGCCGACGTCCGGTCAGCTGTGGGTCGACGACAAGAACGTCCCGTCGCTGAAGAACCGGCCCCTCCTCGAGGTCCGCAAGAAGTACGGCGTGCTGTTCCAGGACGGCGCGCTGTTCGGCTCGATGACGATCTACGACAACGTCGCCTTCCCGCTGCGCGAGCACACGCGCAAGGGCGAGAAGGAGATCAAGGAGATCGTCATGCACAACCTGGAGATCGTCGGCATGTCCGACGCCGCCCAGCTGTACCCGGGCGAGATCTCCGGCGGCATGCGCAAGCGGGCCGGGCTGGCGCGCGGGCTGGTCCTCGGCCCCGAGATCCTGCTGTTCGACGAACCGGACTCCGGCCTCGACCCGGTCCGCACCGCGTTCCTGAACGAGCTGATCCTCGACCTGAAGGAGCGGCTCGAGTCGACGTTCGTGATCGTCACCCACCACATCCCGACCGCGAAGAACGTCGGGGACCACCTGGCGCTGCTGTACCGCAAGTCCCTCACCCTGGCCGGGCCGAAGGAGCGGCTGCTCAGCTCCGACATGCCGGCGGTCCGCCAGTTCCTGCGCGGCTCGACGTCCGGGCCGATCGGGATGAGCGAGGAGAAGGACTCCGGTGACGAGTCCGCCGAGTACGACCCGGATGCCCAGGGCCTCGAGGACACCCGCGACGACGAGGCGCTGCCGGGCGCGGATCGGCCGCAGTAGCTGCTGTCGGCCGTGCGAGCCGTGGGGCGGTGCACGGGGCGTCGTGCGGGGCGGACGGCTCCGTTAGGCTGCCGGGGGACATGGACATCGACCTGGCCGACCTGCGCGCCCACCCCTCCTCCGACGTGTTCGAGGAGGTGCTGGCCGAGGTCGCCGACGACGTGCGGGAGCTGGTCGGCGTCGGGGAGGTCGCCGACTACATCCCCGCGCTGGCGCGCGTGCCGGCGGACCGGTTCGGCATGGCCGTCGCGGACCTCCACGGTGACCTCCACACCGTCGGCGAGGCGGACCGTCCCTTCAGCATCCAGTCGATCTCGAAGGTGTTCAGCCTGATCCTCGCGACCCAGCGCTTCGAGGGTGACCTGTGGGACCGCGTCGGGCGGGAGCCGTCGGGTGACCCCTTCAACTCCCTGGTCCAGCTGGAGCACGAGTGCGGGGTGCCCCGCAACCCGTTCATCAACGCCGGCGCCATCGTCATCGCCGACGTGCTCAGCAGCTGCCTGGCGGATCCGCTGGGTGAGCTGGTCGCCCTCGTCAGCGAGCTGGCCGGCGCGGAGATCCCGATCGACGGGGAGGTCGCGCGCTCCGAGGCCAGCACCGGCTACCGGAACCGGTCGCTCGCGAACCTGATGAAGGCCTTCGGGAACATCCAGGGCGAGCCGGATGACGTCCTCGACATCTACTTCGCCCAGTGCGCCCTCACGATGAGCGCGCGCCAGCTCGCCACCGCCCTGCGGTTCCTGGCCAACGACGGGGTCGACCCCGCGAGCGGGCACCGGGTCCTCGACGTCGAGAAGGCCCGGCGGATCAACGCGCTCATGCTGACCTGCGGGACGTACGACGCCGCGGGGGAGTTCGCGTTCCGCGTCGGGATCCCGTGCAAGTCCGGCGTCGGCGGGGGCATCGTCGGGGTGATCCCGCACCACCTGACCGCCTGCGCGTGGTCGCCGGCCCTCGATCGGACGGGCAACTCCGTCGCCGGACGGGCCGCGATCGAGCAGCTCGTGGAGCGGACCGGCCTGTCGGTCTTCTGAGGGCTCCCCCGCCATCCGGCGGGGTCTGTCAGGTCCGTTCCGCCTGGCGCGACGAAGGTGACAGACCGGTTGGCTTGGAGGCCCGACCACGACGAGGTCCGTCGGGTTCGTTCCGCGTGGCGCAACGAAGTCGACAGACCGATGCGCCGCCCGCCGCGTCCGCTGGGAGAGGGGCCTCCAGGGAGGGGCGAGTTCCCGGGTTCGGGGGAGGAGGATCGGGCGACCTCTCCCGTCCGGTCGACCGCCGGCGTCCGCGGGCACCTCCCCGCGTCGCCGCTACGCTGATCAGTCGCCATGCCAGGAATCGGAGAGACCCTGCGGAGCGAGCGGCGCCGGCAGGGCCGGACGCTCGCCGACGCGGCCGCGGAGACGCGCGTCCGCGAGTCCTACCTGGCCGCGATCGAGGAGGACGACTTCGACGTCCTGGGCGGCGACGTGTACGCCCGCGGGTTCATCAAGCTGTACGGCCGCTACCTGGGCCTCGACGCCGATGCGCTCGTCGCCGAGTACCGCCAGAACCACGAACGCCCCGAGGAGATCACCGCGATCCCCGGCGCGACCTTCGACGACTTCGTCCCGGCCCCGTCGGCCGGCCCGCGGCGTCTGCTGACCCAGCCGGTGATCGCCGCGGTCGCGGTCGTGGGCGTGGTGGCGGTGCTGTTCATCCTGTTCCGCGGCGGGGGCGACACGCCGGAGGACGAGGTCGACCCGAACGCCCCCGGCCCTGCACCCGCCGAGTCCGAGGAGGATCCGCTCGCCGGCGCGACCGACCCGCTGGCGGGCCTCGACGGGACCGAGGCACCGGCCGGGCCCACGGCCACCGCGGCGCCGGCGGGGACCGACGCCCCGGGGGGCACCGACGCACCGGCCGGCACCGGTGAGCCCCTCACCGACCTCTCGATCGTCGTCGAGGCGATCGACCAGGTGCGCCTCACGGTCGTCCGCGGCCAGCCGATCGCGAGCGGCGCCCTGCTCGAGCCGGGTGAGAGCCGCACCCTGACCGACCCGGCGGGCGAGCAGGTGGTCTTCACCGTCGACGACGTCGGCGCAGCCACCATCACCGTCAACGACCGTCCCCTGGCCACCACCGGCTTCGCCGGCCAGGCGATGCAGATCAGCTGCACCGTGGGCGACTCCGAGTGCATCGCGGAGCGGCTGTGACCGCTGGACAGGCCGCGGGTCGGGCGGTGACCGCGGGCGCCGAGCCACGTCCCCGGGTGGCGATCGTCACGCTGGGGTGCGGGCGCAACGACGTGGACTCGGAGAACGTAGGCGGTCTGCTCGGGGCGGGCGGGTTCGACGTCGTCGACGACCCCGACCAGGCCGACGCGGTGCTGGTCAACACGTGCACCTTCATCGCCCCCGCCCGCGAGGAGTCGATCGAGGTCGTCCTCGACGCCTGCGCGCCGGCGACGGCCGCCGGTGAGGCCCACCGGCCGGTCGTGGTCATGGGCTGCATGGCCGAGCGGTACGGCGACGAGCTCGCCGAGGCCGTGCCGGAGGCCGCCGCCGTCGTCGGCTTCGACCGCTACGGCGAGCTGGCCGACATCGTCGCCCGTGCCCTCGACGGGGACGCGGTCCCACCAGCCGCTGACACCCCGCCCGCGACGGGTGAGCGCGCCCCGCGCGGGCTCCCGCTGCTCGGCACCGGCCCGGCCGGTCCGGATGCGCCGCCGACGGCGTCGTTCCCCCTCCGGACGGTGCCGAAGGGCCCCTGGGCCTACCTCAAGATCGCCGGCGGCTGCGATCGGGTCTGCACCTTCTGCGCCATCCCGTCCTTCCGCGGCCGGTTCGCCTCCCGCGCCCTCCCCGAGCTCGAGGCCGAGGTCCGCTGGCTGGTGGACCAGGGCGTCCGCGAGCTCGTCTGCGTCAGCGAGAACACCACGTCCTGGGGCAAGGACCTCCCGGGTGGTCGTCGCTCCCAGGCCGACCTGGTCGCGATGTTCGACGCGGTGGAGGGGCTCGAGGTCGTCCGGCTGATGTACCTGCAGCCGGCGGAGATCACCCCGGTCCTGCTCGACGCGATGGCCGCCTCCGACACGGTGGTGCCGTACTACGACCTGTCGCTGCAGCACGCCGCCGCCCCGGTGCTCGACCGGATGGCGCGCAGCGGCAGCCCCGAGCGGTTCCTCTCCCTCATCGACGGGATCCGCCGGCGGGAGCCGGACGCGGTCTTCCGCTCGTCGTTCATCACCGGGTTCCCGGGCGAGACCGACGAGGACGTGCAGACCCTCATCGACTTCGTCGACGCCGCCGGGCTCGACTGGTCGGGCGTGTTCACCTACAGCCCCGAGGACGGGACGCCGGCGGCGTCGATGCCCGACCAGGTCCCGACCGACGAGGCCCGCGCCCGTGCGGACGCGGTGACCGAGGTGATCGAGGCGGTGGCCCAGGAGCGGGCGGACGCCTTCATCGGCCGCACCCTCGACGTGATGGTCGAGTCCCACGACCCCGACGGCGCGGTCGGCCGCTCCTATCGCGAGGCGCCGGAGACCGACGGCGAGATCCGGGTCGCCGGCCTGCAGACACCCGTCGGCCGGTTCGCGCCGGTGCGCATCACCGCCACCGACGGCATCGACCTGATCGCCGAACCTGCGCCCGCCGGTGGGGACCGGGCACACTTGGGCCCGACGACCGGCTGATATGGGAGACCGACTGACGTGGAGGAGACCCGCACGAGCCGGTCAGCACCGCGACCGCCGTCGGGTGACCACCCCGCGGAGCCGAGCCCGTTCAACCTCGCGAACGCGTTCACGTTCCTCCGCGTCCTCCTCGTCCCCGTCATCGGCTGGCTGCTCGCGACGAGCGCCGCGGACGCGAGCGGGGCGACACCCGCCGCGCGGTGGTGGGCGTTCGGCATCTTCACCTTCGCCGCCGCGACCGACACGATCGACGGGGAGGTCGCCCGGCGCCTCGTCGGCGTGACCCGCTGGGGCCAGCTCGCCGACCCGCTCGCGGACAAGCTGCTGATCATCGGCGCCCTCGCGATCCTCGCCGCGCTGGGCGAGCTCCCGTGGTGGGCCGTCGGCGTCATCGTCGCCCGCGAGGCGGCGGTCACCTGGCTGCGGGCGCGGCTGGTCCGCGACCGCGGCGTCGTGATGCCGGCCAGCAGCTGGGGGAAGGTGAAGACCGTCACGCAGGTCGCCGCGGTGACCCTCTACCTGTACCCCGGCATCCCCGACCCGGTCCGCGAGGCCGCCCTCGTGATCGCCGTGGTGGCGACGGTCGGCAGCGGCCTCGAGTACGCCGTCCGCATCCAGCGCCGCAGCCGCGCCGAGGTCGGGGGCGAGGGCCGGGGAGGGGGCTGAGGGTGCGGGCCGAGCTGGTCGCGGTCGGCACCGAGCTGGTGAGCGGCGACGTCGTCGACACCAACTCCTCGTGGCTGTCGGCCCGCCTGGTCGAGATCGGCGTCGACGTCACCCGCCACACCGCCGTCGGCGACGACGTGGCGCTGATCGCCGAGGTGCTGGACGCAGCCGTCGTCGGGCAGGCCGACGTGGTCCTCCTCACCGGCGGCCTGGGCCCCACCCGGGACGACCTGACCCGCGAGGCCGTCGCCCGCGTCGCCGGGGTCCCCCTGGTCCGCGATCAGGCGGCCGTCGAGGACATCGCCGGCTTCTTCGCGGCCCGCGGCATCGACATGCCCGCCACGAACCTGCAGCAGGCCGATCTGCCCGAGGGCGCCCGCTGGCTGCCGCGAATCGGCACCGCGCCGGGGATCGCGATCGAGGTGCGGGGGACGCTCGTCTGCTGCCTGCCCGGCGTGCCCAGCGAGGCGGAGGCGATGTTCACCACCTCCGTCGCGCCGCTGCTGACGGCCCGCGGCGACCTCACCGCCACCGTGACCCGCACGATCCGCACCGCCGGGGTGGGGGAGAGCCACGTCGCCGCCGTCCTCGCCGACCTGGTCGACTCCGTCGAGGCCGTGGGCAACCCCACCCTCGCGTTCCTGGCCGCCCGCGGCGAGGTCGTGGTCAAGGTCATCGGCCGCGGGCCGGCCCGCGCGGATGCGCTGGCCGCGGCCGACCCGATCGTCGAGCGCGCCGTCGCCCTGCTGGGACGTGCGGTCGTCGGCCTGGACGACGAGGGGATCGAGGCCGACATCGGCCGACGGCTGTCGGCCGCGGGGCTGACCGTCGCCGTCGGGGAATCCATCACCGGGGGAGGGGTGGGGGCGAGGCTGTCGTCGGTCCCGGGCGCATCGACCTGGTTCGCCGGCGGGCTGATCACCTACGCGACCGCGGCCAAGTCCGCGCGGGCCGGGGTCGACGCCGACCTGCTGGCAGCCGAGGGCCCGGTCTCCGAACCCGTCGCCGAGGCGCTGGCCGTGGGGGCCCTCGACCGGCTGGAGGCCGACGTCGCGGTGTCGGTCGTCGGCGTCGCCGGCCCCGCCACCCAGGGCGGCCAGCCGGTCGGCACGGTCGTGAGCGGCACCGACGGGCCCGACGGCCTGCCGCGAGCCCGCCGGGTCGAGCTCCCCGGCAGCGGGCGGGCGGAGATCACCGAGCGGGCCGTCGCGGCCGCCCTCGCCGCCCTGCACCGCTACGTGGTGCGCCTCACGAGCTGACGCCGGCCCGCTCGGAGGGCCGGACCCGGTGGTGGGTGGTGGTCGGTGTCACACCCCTTCCCTATGCTTGATCCATCTGAAGTCACCGACGTGTGATTACCTCCAGGAGATCAGCGATGCGACAGGGTGCGTTGGCTGCGGACGGGGCAGCGACCGGGTCCCCGGAGATCGACCTCGACGACACCGGCGAGGTCGGCTCGCTGACGCGACCGGCGCGCCTGCCGGTCAGCCGCCAGGGCCAGCTTCGCGCCCTCCGGCGCCAGCTGGCGTGGTCGGACCACGCGCTGCGCACCGTCCAGCGCGAGACGGCCGCGGCGATGCGCGACCCCGACCTCGACGAGACGGGGCGGTGGGACGCCGTCCGCCGGCTCCGGGCGCTGTCCTGGAAGGTCTGCCGCGAGGTGATCCCCCTCGTCGGGCGCGTGCCCCTCGGCCTGCAGGCGGAGCCCGAGTTCGTCGAGTGCCAGCGCGTCGCCCACGCCCTGCGCCGCCGGACCGAGGACGCCCTGCGGGACAACGCGAACTACACCGTCGACCTGGTGGCAGCCGATTCCGAGCCGCTCCCCGGCCGGTCCCCGATCGCCTGACCCGGATGCGCGACATCGAACGCGTGTTCGTCTAGGCTGGCGGTCGTCCACAGGTTCCCCCACCTCGGCCGGCGTCGTGTCACACCCCCCGCGTAGCGTCGGGATCGACTTCGACCACCCCACCTGAGCCGGTAGGCGCAAGGAGACCCAGGCATGGCATCAGACCGCGAGAAGGCCCTCGACGTCGCGCTCGGCGCGATCGAGAAGCAGTTCGGCAAGGGCGCGATCATGCGCATGGGCGAGGGCGCCAAGCAGAAGGTCGCCGTCATCCCCACCGGCGCGATCGGCCTCGACGTCGCCCTCGGCACCGGCGGGTTCCCCCGCGGCCGCGTGTGCGAGATATACGGCCCTGAGTCGAGTGGGAAGTGCGTTCCGGCAGGCACGTACATCTGGACCGACGAGGGTCTCGAGACGATCGAGGAGCTGTTCGCGCGCGTCGGGCAACCCGCCAGCTGCACCTCCCGCGTGACCGACGTCCGCGACGCAGGCGTGCACCTCGTGAACGAGGAGGGGGATCTCGAGCAGCTCGCGGCCGTGACCCACAACAACCGGCGACCGACGTGGTCGGTCACCGTCGAGTCCGGCAGGACGGTCACCGCCACCGCCAACCACCCGCTCCGCGTCCTCAACGAGCGTGGGGAGATCGTGTGGCGGCGCGTCTCGGACCTCGCGGCCGGCGACGTCCTGGTGTCCGCTGCGTTCGGGGCAGACGAAGCGGGCACCGAAGGGCTCTCGCCCGCTGAGGCGACGCTGCTCGGGTACCTCGTCAGCGAGGGAACCCTGGGCGAACGGCACTCGTTCACCTTCACCAACCACCACGACGCTGATGTGGTCGAGGAGTACCACGACCTTCTCGAGGACGTCCTCGGAATCGATCGGGACCGGGTCCGGGTCTACGGACCGGGGGACTACCGGGTCCACGACACCGCCGCGAGGGCACGGTTGGCTGATGAGTACGGCCTCACCTACACACGGTCAGCGGGCAAGGCCGTGCCCCACTGCGTCCGGACCGGCGGCCGGAAGGCCCAGCGCGCGTTCCTCTCTGCGCTGTTCGAGGGCGACGGGTGGGTCGAGGACGGACCGGAGATCGCCCTGACGAGCGCATCGCTGACGCTGGTGGAGCAGGTCCAGTTGATGCTCCTCGGACTCGGCATCCCGTGCAGCCGCGGGATCCGTCGGAACGAGGATCTGCAGCGTGACTACCACACCGTCCGCATCCCCCCGGGGTCGGTCGATCGGTTCCTCGCCACGGTCGGCTTCCGCTCGGCCCGACGCGCCGAGCAGGTGGGCCGACACGTCAGCCCCGGGCTCCGGACGGCCACCCGCTGGGAGGCGGTCCCGTTCATCGCGGATCTGGTGCGCGACCTCCGGGATGCCGTTGGAGGCGACCGTGAGCTCGACTGCCTGTACCACGACCTCACCCGCTCGGACCTGACGTCGGACGGCTCCGGCATCGGGGCATCCAGGCGACGTCTCCGGGACATCGTCGCCTGGGCCGACGCGCGCCACATCCCCTCGGCGACACGACCGCTCGTGGAAAGGCTCCGCGCCTTCGCCGAAGGGGACTACACCTACGAGCGGATCACCTGCATCGAGGACGCTGGTCTGCAGCCGACATTCGACGTGATGGTGCCGGAGACCCACAGCTTCCTCGCCAACGGCGTGCTGTCGCACAACACCACCGTGGCCCTCCACGCCATCGCGGAGGCCCAGAAGCAGGGCGGGATCGCCGCGTTCATCGACGCCGAGCACGCCCTCGACCCCGCCTACGCCGCCGCGCTCGGCGTCGACGTCGACCAGCTGCTCGTGTCCCAGCCCGACACCGGTGAGCAGGCCCTCGAGATCACCGACACGCTGGTGCGCTCGGGCGCGGTCGACCTGCTGGTCATCGACTCGGTCGCCGCGCTGACGCCCCGCGCCGAGATCGAGGGCGAGATGGGCGACACCCACGTCGGCCTGCAGGCCCGGCTGATGAGCCAAGCGCTCCGCAAGCTGGCCGGCCACCTGAACCGCTCCAAGACCTGCTGCATCTTCATCAACCAGCTCCGCGAGAAGGTGGGCGTGATGTTCGGGTGCTTCCACTACTCGACCCGCGTCACCCTGGCTGACGGCACGCAGGAGAAGATCGGCAAGCTCGTCAACCAGCGTCGTGACGTCGAGGTCCTGAGCTACAACCCCGACACCGGGGACGTCGAGCCGCGACGGATCATCAACTGGTACGACAACGGTCCGACGGACGAGTTCCTGCAGTTCACCGTCGCCAAGCCCGGGAAGAACGGGCGGGCGCAGTTCGCCGCCACCCCGAACCACCTCATCGCCACCCCGGGTGGCTGGCGGTCCGCGGAGGAGATCGCCGTCGGCGACCGGGTCCTGCAGGAGGTCACCACCCGGTTGTCACCGATGCAGTGGGACGTCTTGCTGGGCACGTTGATGGGCGACGGCGCCCTGAGCCGGAGTCGGAGCGGGCTCGCGGCGCGGTATCGATTCGGCCACGGCGCGGCGCAGGTGGAGTACGCCGACTGGAAGGCGTCGTTGTGGCACAACATCCCCTCCAGCCGGACCACGGACGACCGGGGGGCGGTCTTCTACGACTTCACGCCGCTGCCAGAGCTGGCTGAGGTGCGCGAGGCCATGTACTGGCCCACCGGCAAGGTGCTGAGCGACGACTACCTCAAGCGGTTGACGCCGCTGTCCCTGGCCCTGTGGTACTGCGATGACGGCAGCTTCGCCGTCCGATCCAAGGGTCTGCAGGAGCGGACGCGCGGTGGCAGTGGACGGATAGAGATCTGCGTGCAGGCGATCGAGCCGAGCTCGCGCGAGCGCCTCCGCGACCACCTGGCCGACACCTTCGGCATCGGCACCACGCTCGTCGTGCGCGGTGGGAACGCGATCTTGCAGTTCCCGACGGCAGAGACGGCGAAGTTCCAAGAGCTCGTCGCGCCGTACGTCCACCCGTCGATGGACTACAAGCTGCTCCCGCGCTTCCGCGGTCGCTTCGGCGTCGAGGTCGAGACCTGTGAGCCCCGACGTGTGCTGAAGCCGATGCCCGTGCTCGACGTCCACGTCAAGCCGCCGAGCCGGGCGACGCACCGGTTCGACCTCGAGATCGAAGGCAACGCCAACTACTTCGTGGACGGCGTGATGGTCCACAACTCCCCCGAGACAACACCAGGAGGGCGGGCGCTGAAGTTCTACTCCTCGGTTCGCCTCGACATCCGCCGGATCGAGTCGCTGAAGGACGGCCAGGACTTCGTCGGGAACCGGGTCCGCGTGAAGGTCGTGAAGAACAAGGTCGCCCCGCCGTTCAAGAAGGTGGAGTTCGACATCATGTTCGGCGAGGGCATCTCGAAGGAGGGGTCGCTCATCGACATGGGGGTCGAGCACGGCATCATCCGCAAGGCCGGTGCCTGGTACACCTACGACGGCGAGCAGCTCGGCCAGGGCCGCGAGAACGCCCGGACGTTCTTGAAGGAGCATGACGACGTGGCCGCCGAGATCTACAAGAAGACCGTGGAGATGCTCGGCCTCGTCCAGACCGACGCGTCCGGTGACGAGGCGCTGCTCGAGACCGCCGAGGACTGATGGGGCAGGTGAGCCTGCCCGGCGACGGCGCGAAGGCGCTAGCCCACCTGGTCCGCTCGACCAGCCAGCGCCCCCTCACCGTCGCCGAGGCGCGCGACAAGCTCGTCGGCCGCGACCACGATCCCGACGTCGTCGAGGCGGTCATCGCCCACGCCGGCGAGGCCGGGCTGCTCGACGACCGCGCGTTCGCCGACGCGTGGGTCAACGACCGTGGCGTCAACCGCGGCTACGGCCGTGACCGGCTGCAGCGCGAGCTGCGCCGGCGGAAGGTCGACGACGCGACCATCGACGCGGCGCTCGGCCAGCTCGACGAGGTCGACGAGGTCGCCCAGGCGACGGAGCTGGCCCGCCAGCGCGCGCAGCGCATGCCGGCGAGCACCGACCCCCAGAAGGTCGCCCAGCGCCTGGTCGGCTTCCTGATGCGGCGCGGGTTCGGCTCCGAGACCGCCCACCAGGTCGCCCGGCAGGTCACGGCCCTGGACCGCGACTGGGACTGACCACGACGGATCCGGGCGGCTACTCCTGCTCGACCAGCTCCAGGCGGCCCTCCAACCGGCGGCGCAGCGTGAACCCGGCGACGCCGAGCAGGCCCAGGCCGGCAGCCGTCACCCACGCGGTGGCGGGGTTGCGGTAGGGCAGGACCGCGTCACCGGCGAAGGACACCAGCTCGCTGGCCATGGCGGCGACCGGGCTCGACGTCGTCACGGGGGCGCCGGCGACCTGGGGGGCGTCGACGTCGACGGGGACCGACACGAGCGGCTCGTCGTAGGGCTGCAGGGTCAGGCCCGAGTCGCTGGCGATGCCGGGGGCGTTGACGCCGTAGGCACCGGGAGAGATGCGGGGGCCGCCGGCGCCGCGGCCGACGCCGGCGGCGGGACCGCGCGGCTCGGTGACCTCGGTCGGCTGGCGGCCGGCGGCGCCCACGGCGACATCGTCGTCAGCGGCCACCGGGGACGGGGCGGGATCGCTGCCGGGCTCCGCGGCCGGCTCGCCCGCAGGCGGGGGACCGGCGTCGCCGACCGGGTCGGCAGGCGCCTCCTCGGCGACCGGTTCGGTCACGGCGTCCACGGCGTCGCTGACGGGCTCGGTCACCGGCGCGGCCGCGTCGGTCACGGCATCGGTGACCGCCCCGGCGGTCTCGCCGGCGCTCTCGACCACCTCGGCGACCGGTTCGGTGACGGGTGCGGCGACCGCCTCGACCGGTGCGAGGGCGTCGGCGGCGCCCTCGGTGACGGCCCCGACGGCCTCGCACCCGGGGGTGAGGGCGGCGACGGCGGCGGTGAGGTCCTCACAGGCCTGGTCGACGGTGCCCGTCAGCGTGTCGACCAGTCCCTGGCCGGCAGCCGGGCCGGCGGGTACGAGCAGCGCCCCGGCCAGTCCGAGGCCCATCAGCACCCCGCGGCGGGAGGGGCTGAGGAGGGGATGCGCCATGATGTCTCCTGTGTTGCACGGACATGAGTCGGCTCGAGCGATCACGGGACCCAACGACGCAGTCGTCGGGGCGTGACGGTTCGATTCCCACCGAGCGCCCCGATCATCCACAGAGGCGACCGTCCACAGCGCCGGGGTCCGTCGGGCGGGGGCGTTGGGTGTCCACGTCCCGGGCCCGTACGCTTCTAGGCGCTGGAAGTCCGAGACCCCCGAGGAGCTGTCCCAGGTGAACGTCCTGCAGGCCTGGATGCTGATCGGCATCCCCGCCCTCGCCCTGGCCGGTGCCATGTTCCACCGGCACTCCTGGTGGCGTGCCTACATCGGCTACGCGGCCATGCTCGCCGGCTTCGCCGGGCTGGCCGTCTACGACCGGATCAGCGCGGGGGTGTTCGGTGGCCTGATCGCCCTGCTGTACGCAGCGGGTCGGGGCGGCAGCATTGAGACCGTCCACGACCGCGCGGACGAGCTCGGCGTCGAGGACGCCGCGCTGCACCCCAGCCGGCGTCGCGGCCACACCAACGAGCCCGCCCCCGGGGGTGGACCCCGCTAGCACCCGAGCACAGGACCGACCGCATGGCGAACCGCACCTACTTCATCCGCACCTTCGGGTGCCAGATGAACGAGCACGACTCCGAGCGGGCCGCGGGTGTCCTCCAGTCGATGGGCTACCGCCCCGCCGCGGACCCGGAGTCGGCCGGCCTGGTGCTGTTCAACACCTGCGCGATCCGGGAGAACGCCGACAACAAGCTGTACGGGCAGCTCAGCCACCTGAAGCCGCTGAAGCTCGCGGACCCGTCCAAGACCATCGTGGTCGGCGGCTGCCTGGCCCAGAAGGACCAGCAGGGCCTCGCCGAGCGGGCGCCCTACGTCGACGTGGTCTACGGCACCCACAACATGGGACGCCTACCCGAGCTGCTGGCCCAGGCCGACTCGGCCGCGCTGCCCGTCGTGGAGATCCTCGAGCACACCGAGATGTTCCCCTCCGCCCTGCCCGCGCGGCGGGAGGTCGCCCACCACGCCTGGGTGTCGATCTCGATCGGCTGTGACAACACCTGCGCGTTCTGCATCGTCCCGTCCCTCCGCGGGCCGGAGAAGTCCCGCAAGCTCGGCGACGTGGTGGCGGAGGTCCGCGACCTGGTGGCCGACGGCGTCACCGAGGTCACCCTGCTCGGCCAGAACGTCAACAGCTACGGGCGGGACCTGGTGCGCGATGGGCTCGTCCCCAGTCCCGACGGCCGGCGCAACCGCACCCTGTTCGCCGAGCTGCTCCACCTCCTCGGCGACGTCGACGGCCTCCAGCGCATCCGGTTCACCTCCCCGCACCCGAAGGACTTCACCTCCGATGTCTTCGAGGCGATGCGGGACATCCCCTCGGTCTGCGAGCAGCTCCACCTCCCCCTCCAGTCCGGCAGCGACCGGATCCTCCGGCGCATGCAGCGCAGCTACCGGTCCCGCCGCTTCCTCGACCTGGTCACCGAGGCCCGCGAGACCATCCCCGGCCTCGCGATCTCGACCGACATCATCGTCGGCTTCCCCGGTGAGACCGAGGACGACTTCGGCGAGACGCTCACCGTCACCGAGCAGGCGGCGTTCGACTCGGCGTTCACGTTCAAGTACTCCAAGCGGCCCGGCACGACCGCGGTGGACCTCGACGGCCACGTCGAGCCCGCGGTCGTCGACGAGCGCTTCGACCGCCTGGCGGCGCTGACCCGCAGGCTGAGCGAGGCGTCCCACGCCCGGCAGGTGGGCACCGTGGCCGAGGTCCTGTTCGAGGGCCCGTCGAAGACCGACGCGACCCGGACGAGCGGCCGGACCCGCCACAACCGCCTGGTGCACGTCCCCTCGACGGCGGCCACCGCGCCCGGGGCGCTGGCGAACGTCCGGATCACCGAGGCGGCCGCGCACTACCTGCTGGGCGAGGTGACCGACGCGCCGGTGACCGATCCGGTCGGCACCCCCCTCCCGGCCCAGCCCCTCACCGCATGATCCACGGGGTCGCGGTGGTGCCCACCACGCCGTTGCTGGTGGACTCCCACGCCGGTGCCCGCCACCCCGACATCGACCGGTTGGCCGTCGCGGCCTCCGAGGCCCTCGACGGCCTCGACGGCGCCGACGTCGTGGTGCTGCTGGCCTGCGGCGACGCGCTCAGCGTGTCGGGACGCCCGAGCACCGACCTGTCCGGCTACGGGATGGACCTCGACCCCCACCCCCTCACCACGCCGTCCCCCGACGTCGTGCAGGCCCTCCTCGGCGGCGTGCTCGGCGCCGCGTCCGACGGCGGCGGTGACCTGCGGGTCATGGCCCGGTTGGTCCCGCCGGGCACGACCGCGGTCGGGGTGTCGGTGCCGAGCGACGTGACCGTCGCGGACGCGCGCGCCGTCGCGCGGCTCCTGGCCGACCTGGCCGCCGACCGCAGCGTCGCGGTGGTCGGCGCCGGCGACCTCGGCGCCGGGCCCGGGCGCAAACCGCCCCGGCCGACCGCGGCGGAGGCCTCCACGGCGTTCGACGAGGCCGTCGTCGCCGCGCTGGACGGCCGGCCGGCGGACCTGCTGGCCATCGACCTCGACCTGGCCGCCCGCGCCCACTCCCGGGGGGCGGGTGCGCTGCGGGTCGTCGGCGCGCTCGCCGCCGACCTCGACCTCGTCACCGCGGTCCGGGCCAGCGGCGCCCCCCTCGGGGTCGGCTACGTCGTGGCGGCCAGCACCTGACCGTGGCCACCCCAGCGGGCGGGGCCGACGGTCCGCCCATCGTCGCCCTGGTCGGCCCGACGGGCAGCGGCAAGTCCGCCCTCGCGCTCGAGGCGGCTGACGCCGCCGGAGCGGTGATCGTCGCCGTGGACGCCTTCACCGTCTACCGGGGCATGGACATCGGGACCGCGACCCCCACCGCCGCCGACCGCGCGCGGGTGCCCCACCGGATGGTCGACGTCCTCGAGGTCGAGGAGGAGTGCACCGTCTCCTGGTTCCAGGCGCGGGCCCGCGCGGCGATCGACGAGGTGCGGGCCGCGGGACGGCCGGCGCTGCTGGTCGGCGGCTCGGGGCTGTACCTCCGCGCCGTCGTCGACGCCCTCGAGTTCCCGCCCACCGACCCCGACTTGCGGCCTCGCATCGAGGCCGACGTCGCCGCTGACCCACCGGCCGCCCACGCCCGCCTGGCAGCGGACGACCCGGCGGCCGCGGCGCGCATCGAGCCCTCCAACACCCGGCGGATCACCCGCGCGCTCGAGGTGGCCGCGTTGACCGGCCGCCCGTTCTCGTCCTACCGGACCGCGTGGGAGGACCACACGTCGATCTACCCGGGCCTGCGCATCGTCGGCGTCCACCACCCCCCGGCTGCGCTCGCCGACCGCATCGACGCCCGGACCCGCCAGATGCTGGCCGCGGGCTGGGTGGGGGAGTGCCGCGCGCTGGCCGACCGCGACCTCTCCGCCACGGCTGCACAGGCGATCGGGTACGCCGAGCTGATCGCCCACGTCCGCGCGGGGGGTGGCGTGGTGCCCGACGACCTGGTCGACGCCATCGCCGCGCGGACGCGGCGGTTCGCAGCCCGGCAACGCCGCTGGTTCCGCCGCGATCCACGGGTAGGGTGGGACCCTCCCGACCGCGCAGGCGACCGCGTCGTCACGGCGCTCGCCGGCCGGGGCAGCGCCCACGAGGACCGGGGAGACACGTGACGGACGGATCGGCTTGACGCAGCGGGTGAGGCCAGCAGACCTGCCGTTCACCAAGGTGCACGGCGCCGGCAACGACTTCGTCCTGCTGTGCGATCTCGAGGACGCCCTCGATCTCCCGCCCGCAGCCGTCCGCGCCCTGTGCGACCGGCGGCGCGGCATCGGCGGGGACGGGGTCATCCGCGTCGGGGCGCCGCGGGCTGGGGTCGACGCTGACGTGTTCATGGACTACCGCAACGCCGACGGGTCGATCGCCGAGATGTGCGGCAACGGCGTGCGGACCGTCGCGAAGTACGTCGCCGACCGCGGGATCGTCGAGGGCGACGTGGTCCGCGTCGACACGCGTGCGGGCACCAAGCACGTCCGCTGCCACCGCGGGTCGGACGGACGGGTGACGGGCTGCACCGTGGACATGGGCGCGCCGGTCCCCGGCGTGGTCGGCGAGGAGCTCGTGCTGGGCGACGGCTCCACCGTGACGGTCACGACCGTGTCGATGGGCAACCCCCATGCCGTCATCGTCGTCGACGACGTGGCGGCCGCGCCCGTGCACGTCGTCGGCCCCCTCCTCGAACGGCACGAGGTCTTCGGCGAGGGGACCAACGTCGAGTTCATCACCGTCCCCGACCGCGGCACCGTCCACGGCCGCATCTGGGAGCGCGGCGTCGGCGAGACCCTCGCCTCGGGGACCGGGGGCTCCGCCATGGCGGTGGCGGCGGCGTTGGTCGGCCTCGCCGACCGCGAGGTCGACGTGCACCTCCCCGGCGGCATCCTCACGATCGCCTGGACCGACGAGACGCTGTTCGTGACCGGACCTGCCGTCGAGGTCGCCAGCGGCATCGTCGATGAGACCTGGTGGGCGACCGCCACGGGAGGGACCTGATGGCTGACCACCGCGAGCCACGACCAGCGCGGCTGCAGGGCGCGACCCCTCGCCCGTCCGAGCGCGCCCAGGACCAGCAGGAGGAGGCGCAGCTCCAGCTCCGCCGCGCACAGCGGCGCCGGGCCGAGGCCGAACGCGTCGCCGAGGGCGCGCCCCAGGAGGGTGTGGCGATCTTCCGGCCGGTCGACACCGCGGTGCTGGTCGCCGTCGCGCTGCCCGGCCAGTCCAGCCACCAGGTGGACGCATCCCTCGACGAGCTGGAGCAGCTCCTCGACACCGCCGGCGGCGAGACCGTCGGACGGGTCGTCCAACGGCGCGACACCCCCGACGTGGCCACGTTCATCGGACGGGGGAAGGTCGCCGAGCTGCGGGACATGGCTGCCGCGCTCGGCGCCGACTCGGTGATCTTCGACGACGACCTGTCGCCCGCGCAGCAGCGCAACCTCGAGGAGAGGCTCAAGGTCAAGGTCCTCGACCGGACCATCGTGATCCTCGACATCTTCGCCCAGCACGCCTCGTCCTCCGAGGGCACCGCCCAGGTCGAGCTGGCCCAGCTGACCTACCTGCTGCCCCGCCTCCGCGGGTGGGGGCAGGCGCTCAGCCGCCAGGCCGGCGGCGTCGGGGTCGGCATGCGCGGGCCGGGGGAGACCCAGCTCGAGGTCGACCGCCGGAAGCTGAACCGCCGGATCACCAAGCTCAAGCGCGACCTGAAGGACTTCGAGCAGGTCCGCCGCACCAAGTCCGCGAACCGCCGGCGGAACCGCGTGCCGACCGTCGCGCTGGTCGGGTACACCAACGCCGGCAAGTCGACGCTGATGAACGCGATCACCGGCGCGGACGTGCTCGTCGCCGACCAGCTGTTCGCGACGCTCGACACCACCGCCCGCCAGCTCGACCTCCCCGACAGCCGGACCGTGGTGCTCACCGACACCGTCGGGTTCGTCCGCAAGCTGCCGACCGCCCTGGTCGAGGCGTTCAAGTCCACCCTCGAGGACACCATCGAGGCGGACCTGCTGCTGCACGTCGTCGACGCGAGCCACCCCGAGGCCGAGGCGCACGTCCTGGCCGTCGACGAGACCCTCACCGAGATCGGCGCCGGCGACCTGCCGCGCCTGATCGTGCTGAACAAGTCGGACCTGACCGACGCCGACACCGTCCGCGGGCTGGCGCGCGCCGTCGCCGACCGGGCGCTCAAGGGCGGCGTGATCAGCGTGTCCGCGGTCACCGGCCAGGGCATCGACGCGCTCATCGACCTGGTCGCGGACCGCGTCCCGCCGCGTCGGCGCATCGTCGAGGCGCTGGTGCCCTACGCCCGCGCGGACGTGGTCAACACCGCCTACGAGGGTGGTGAGGTGCTGAAGCGGGAGGACCGCGAGGACGGCACCTGGATCGTCGCCTCCGTCACCCGGCAGGCGGCTGCGGACCTGCTGCCCTTCGCCGAGTCCGACCCGTGGGCGGCGGACGAGGACTGACCCATCCCGGCAGGGTCAGGTACCGGTAGGTGTGGTGGTCCACGAACCCGAGCCGGCGCCACATGCCGAGCGCGGGCTCGTTGGTCGACGTGACCTGCACGTAGACGTCCCTCCCGCCGCGACCCGCCCCCCACCGGACCAGCGCACCGGCGACGGCGCGGGCGATCCCCCGCCGCCGGTGGGCGCCGTCGACCGACACCGCGGTGAGCCCGACCCACCCCTCGGCGACGGCCGCGCGCCCGATGCCCACCACCTCGCCGTCGACCTTGACCTGCCCGAACGCCACGTCTCCGCGGGTCAGCACGTCGCCGACCACCGGCGCCAGGCGGTCCACGCCGCGGTAGTCCGCGAACCGGGCGAGCCACGCCGCCTCGGGGTGGCGGACGACCTCGATGTCGTGGTCGCCCGCTGCCTCCACCCGGACCCCGTCGACCGGCGCCACCATGACCGCCACCGGCGCCGCCGCGTCGGTGGCTCCGCGGTCGGCCAGCGCAGCGGCCAGGTCGCTGCGCGACGGCTCGGGGACCACCACGAGACCCGACAGCCCCCGACGGGCGTACCAGTCCCGCACCTGGTCGAGGGCGTCGTCAAGTGGCACGCCCGGGTCGCCCAGCGGCAGCACCGAGTTGGCCCGCCCGGTGAAACCCCCGGCCGCGCGCAGCAGCCAGCCGCCGAGGTGGGCGGTGTCCGGCGCCTGCCACCCGAGCGCGGCGATCCGTTCGAGGTCGAGGTCCGCGATCAGTGGTGCGCGCACCCGAGCAGTGTGCCGGTGTGCGTCAGAGCTTGCGCAGCACCGCGACGACTTTGCCCATGATGGCGCTGTCCGCGTCGGCGGGGACGGCGATGGGCTCGTAGCGCTCGTTGGCCGGGTCGAGGAACACCTCGCCGGCCTTCGTGCGGCGGAAGAACTTCACGGTCGCCTCGCCGTCGATCAGGGCGGCGCACATCTCGCCCTGCTCGACGCTCGGCTGCTGGCGGACCACCACCGTGTCGCCCGGCAGCACGCCGGCCTCGATCATCGACTCGCCCCGGACCGTCAGCGCGAAGATGGTCCCGCCGCCGACGAAGGACTCCGGCAGCGCGAGGTGCTCGTCGACGTTCTCCTCCGCGAGGATCGGCCCGCCGGCGGCGATCTCGCCGACCACGGGGATCGTGCGGGTCGGGGAGGGCTGGGGCAGGTCGACCTCGTCGTCGTCGATGACCTTGAGCGCCCGGGGGCGGGCGGGGTCGCGCCGGATGTACCCCAGCTCCTCGAGGGTGTTCATCTGCGCGTGGACGCTCGAGGGGGAGCTCAGCCCGACCGCCTCACCGATCTCGCGCACCGACGGCGGGTAGCCCCGCTCGGCGATCGCCTGGCGGATCACGGTCAGGATCCGCTGTTGGCGGGGGGTCAGCTCGGGTGGCATGGGTCCTCCTCCGGAGGGCGGTGTCACACCCCCCCACTACCGTCAGCGGTGATGACGAGGGTGTTGACATCGAACGGATGTTCGCTACGGTGGGCTCCACCAAGAGAACACCTGTTCGGCACCAGAGTCAAGCACGCGGACCCACCGGACGAGAAGGACCCAGGTCATGTCGACCCTCTGCACCACCGCACCAGCACTCGCGCCGCCGACGACCCGGCTGCGGATCCGCTGGGCGCGCGTGGCGCTCCTGGTGCTCGCCGTGGCCGTCCTGACGTGGGCGCTCGCCGGTCTGACCGCGACCACCTCGGCGGCGGATGCCCCCGCAGCGGATCCGGTGCAGGTCGTCGTGCAGCCCGGTGACACGCTGTGGGACCTGGCCAGGGCCCACGCGCCGGCGGGCGTGGCGACGCTCGAGTTCGTGCGGCAGGTGGAGGAGCGCAACGGCGTCCGCGCCGGCCGCCTGCTCCCCGGCCACGTGCTGGTGCTGCCCCAGGGCTGACTGTGCCCGCCGGGTGGCGGGCGGGTGCTCAACCCGCGGGGTCGTGGCCGGCTGGCAGCCGGTCGTCGTCCAGCGCAGCGAGCTCGCGCGCGAAGTCGTCGGCGGAGGTGAAGACCTTGTGGACGCTCGCGAAGCGCATGTAGGCCACCGGGTGCAGCGCCCGGAGGGCCTCCAGCACGTGACCGCCGATCACGTCGGTCCCGATCTCGGACTCGCCCATGGCGCGGAGGTGGGCCTCCACGCGTGCGGCGGCGAAGCGGACGACGTCCGGGTCGATGTCGAGGTTGGCGGTGGCCTTCTGCATCCCCGCGTGCAGTCGGTCGGGGTCGAAGGGCTGGATGGATCCGGACCGCTTGCGCACCGCGAGGGGGGCGTGGTCGACCCGCTCGTAGGTGCTGAACCGCTGCTGGCAGGCGGTGCACTCGCGGCGTCGGCGGACGGCGCGCCCGTCGTCGGCGGCGCGCGAGTCCACCACACGGTCGTGGTCGGAGGCGCAGTAGGGGCACCGCATCGATGTCGTCCTCTCGGATCGGCCGTCCACTGCGTCGTGCACAGCCTCGGGGTCGTGGTCCACACCTGTCCACAGGTCATCCACAGGATCTGTGCACGGCCACCCCAACCTGTGGTGGTCGGGAGCGCGGCCGGGCCGGTCTGTGCACAGGTTGTGCGTGGGTCGTGGGTGGCGGAACGTGGGTCTCGTCGTGATCGTGCGCCAGCGTCGCACCACAACATGTTGTGGTCAAGGCCGACGAGGTCCACCGGATGTTGTGGGAAGCGCTTGACGAACGAGGCGACGTCCGTCAGGGTACGGAGCTGTAACTACAGACGCGTGACTCACCGGCACGGGGAACAACCGACGGGGTCGCGGCGTTGGACCAGGACGCACGCGAGGTGCTTGGAGGCAGTGTGGACAACGACATGGTGATGACACGGCAGGGGGTCCGGGCGGTCGCCGCCGGCGAGCGCACGGGCCTCAAGTTCGAGCGCTACTTCACGGACGCGGCGACCCACCCGTACGACGAGCTCGAGTGGGAGCTGCGCGACGCCGTCATCAGCGACTGGAAGACCGGCGACGTCTCCTTCGAGCAGCGCGGCGTGGAGTTCCCCACCTCCTGGTCGGCGATCGCGACGAACATCGTCAGCCAGAAGTACTTCCGCGGACCCCTCGGCACCCCCGAGCGCGAGTCCAGCGTCAAGCAGATGATCGACCGCGTGGCCGACACGATCACCGGCTGGGGGATCGCCGACGGGTACTTCGCCGACGCGGAGTCCGCCGAGGTCTTCAACCACGAGCTCAAGCACCTGCTCGTGCACCAGAAGGCGGCGTTCAACTCCCCGGTCTGGTTCAACTGCGGCGTCGAGGACAAGCCCCAGTGCTCGGCCTGCTTCATCCTGTCCGTGGAGGACAAGATGAGCTCGATCCTCAACTGGTACGTCGAGGAGGGGACGATCTTCAAGGGCGGCTCCGGCTCCGGCGTCAACCTCTCGAACATCCGCTCCTCCGTCGAGCAGCTGAAGGGCGGGGGCGAGGCGAGCGGCCCGGTGTCGTTCATGCGCGGCGCTGACGCGTCGGCCGGGACGATCAAGTCGGGCGGCAAGACCCGTCGTGCCGCCAAGATGGTGATCCTCAACGTCGACCACCCCGACGTGGAGGAGTTCATCTGGTGCAAGCACCGCGAGGAGGAGAAGTCGCGCGTCCTGCAGGCCGCCGGCTTCGACATGGACCTCGACGGGCTCGACTCCGGCTCGATCCAGTACCAGAACGCCAACAACTCCGTCCGCGTGACCGACGAGTTCATGCAGGCGGTCGTCGACGGTGCGGACTTCGACCTGCGCGAGGTGACGACCGGCAAGACCGCGCGGACCCTCCCGGCCCGTGACCTGATGCGCCAGATCTCCGAGGCGGCGTGGGCCTGCGCCGACCCCGGCATCCAGTACGACACGACGATCAACGACTGGCACACGACGCCGACGGCCGGCCGGATCAACGGGTCCAACCCGTGCAGCGAGTACATGCACCTGGACAACTCCGCGTGCAACCTCGCGTCCCTCAACCTGCGCAAGTTCGAGGACGGCGGCGTCTTCGACGTCGAGAGCTTCCGCCGCGCGGTCGAGGTGGTCTTCACCGCCCAGGAGATCATCGTCGGCAACTCGAGCTACCCGACCGAGGCGATCGGCGAGAACGCCCTCAAGTACCGCCAGCTCGGCATGGGCTACGCCAACCTCGGCGGGCTGCTGATGAGCCTGGGCCTGCCGTACGACTCCGACGCCGGCCGCGCCTGGGCCGGTGCGATCACCGCGCTGATGACCGGCCACGCCTACCGGACGTCGGCGGAGATCGCCAAGGTCACCGGGCCCTTCGAGGGCTTCGCGGCCGACCGCGACGGCACCCTCCGCGTCCTCCGCAAGCACCGTGCGGCGGTGGGGGCGGTCGACTCGGCGCTGGCGCCGGAGAACGTCCTGACGGCGGCGCGGGAGTCCTGGGACGACGCCGTCGAGATCGGTGAGGCCCACGGCGTCCGCAACGCCCAGGCCACCGTCCTGGCCCCCACGGGGACCATCGGCCTGATGATGGACTGCGACACGACCGGCATCGAGCCCGACCTCGGGCTCGTCAAGTCGAAGAAGCTGGTCGGCGGCGGGTCGATGCGGATCGTCAACCAGACCGTGCCGCACGCCCTGCGGAACCTGGGCTACCAGCCCGAGCAGATCGAGGCCATAGTGGCCTACATCGACGACCACGCCACGGTGGAGGGGGCGCCGGCGCTGCGCGACGAGCACGTGGCGGTGTTCGACTGCGCGATGGGCGAGCGGTCCATCTCCGCGATGGGGCACGTGCGGATGATGGCGGCCGCCCAGCCGTTCCTGTCCGGCGCGATCTCGAAGACCGTGAACCTGCCGGAGTCGGCGACGGTCGAGGACGTCGAGGAGATGTACATCGAGGGGTGGCGGCTCGGCCTCAAGGCCATCGCCATCTACCGGGACAACTGCAAGGTCGCCCAGCCGCTGTCGATCGACAAGAAGACCCCGGCCGTCAAACCGCAGGAGGCCGAGCTGGCCCAGCCCGCGGCCACCGCGGCGGAGTCCGGCATCGTGCGGCGCCGCCTGCCCAAGCAGCGCCCGTCCCAGACGGTCAGCTTCCAGGTCGGCGACGCCGACGGCTACCTGACGGCGGGGGAGTACCCCGGTGACGGGCTCGGCGAGATCTTCGTCAAGCTCGGCAAGCAGGGCTCGACGCTCTCGGGGATCATGGACGCGCTGGCGATCAGCGTGAGCCTGGGCCTGCAGTACGGCGTCCCGCTCGAGGCCTACGTCAGCAAGTTCATCAACACCCGCTACGAGCCGGCCGGCATGACCGACGACCCGGACATCCGGTTCGCCACGTCGCTGACCGACTACATCTTCCGCCGCCTGGCCATCGAGTACCTCCCGGCCGAGCAGCGCCAGCAGATGGGCATCTACACCACCGCCGAGCGGACCGCCGAGCTGGACGCCGCCACGGGTGCCCAGGTGGTGGACGTGACCGACGAGGACCCGGCGCCGAAGGCGGACGCCACCGGCCAGACCGTGCTCCCCGTCGAGCACCCAAAGCCGGTCGACGACGTCTACGGCGACGCCCCGCTGTGCCTGGCCTGCGGCTCGAAGATGCAGCGCGCCGGCAGCTGTCACGTCTGCCCCGGCTGCGGGACGACGAGTGGCTGCTCGTGATGTGAAACGTCACCCTGACACCCCCGAGTTGCGTCACCCGATGGCAGGGAAACGTCATGGGAGTGTCAGGCGATGCGTCACCCTGACGTATCGCGCGTTTGTGAAGCCAGCGACGGCCCGTCCCCCTCAGCGGGGGCGGGCCGTTGTCCATTCATCGCCACGCGTCAACCGGCGAGCGCGATGCGGAAGGCTCCCGAGCTCGACACACCCACCACCGCCACTCGCCTGCCTCCCCAGACGCTCCTCGCCCTGCATCGCCTCGAAGGAGGCCTCATGACCACGATCACCCCGCAAGCCATGAAGAGCCCGCTAGAGGTTCTCGCTGACGACATCCTGGACCCTAGCCCGGCCCGACAGCGGCTGGCTAGGCAGCGCTACAGGGACCTCGGCGCATGGTTCAAACGGCACGTTCCTAACACGTTCGCAAGCGACGTCCGCGTCTACCCGCAAGGTTCGCGTCGGCTCGGCACCACCAACGTGAACCCGATCACCAACAGGTTCGACATCGACCTCGTTATGTGCCTGTACATGCCGAAGGAACGGACCAGTCAGGCAGAGCTGGTGCTCCGCGTGAACGGCTGGCTCGGGTCCTACACGGCCGCCCGAATGGCCGACGGTGGTGTGCTCGCGCCCATCGAGATGGACAAGGGAAAGCGAGCCTTCACGCTCCACTACGCCGACGACTTCCACATGGACATTCTCCCCGTCGTCCCACAACTGGTTCTCGACACCGTCGGGGAGCCAAGCTGGCTCGCGGACAAGGGACTGCGGAACTGGCAGCCGACGAACCCTGAAGGTTTCGCCAAGCACTTCGACGCTGTCTCTCAAGCGGAGGCGCTGGTCCTGGCGAAGCGTGCCGGTGTAGAGGTCGAGGATCTACCTGACCAGCGGATCCTGACCAACCTGCAGCGCGGGGTCAAGCTTCTCAAACGGCACCGCGACGAGCAGTTCGGTGATGACCCCGACAAGCTGGCGCCCCCGTCCGCCGTCATCACGGCGCTCGCGACCGCTTCCTACCGCGCCACCATCCAAGGATCCTCTGCGGGAACGGTCTCCCTGGTGGACATCGTGGCCGGCATGCCTGACCAGATCCAGTTCAGGGCGGGGGAGTTGTGGGTCCCCAACCCCACGCTCAGGACCGAGAACTACGCCGACCGGTACGCCGGGCAGGACCGGAAGGTGCAGGCCCTCCACACCTGGCTCGCTTCAGCCGGGCAGGCCTTCCGCGCCGCATCGGCGGGGCCCGGTGGCATCCAACACAAGGCGACGACCATCGACGAAGCCTTCGGTGCCGGCCTGGGGCGCCGAGTCGCTCAACACATGGGCGTGACCGTCAGCGCAGCCGCCAACGTGGGCAGCCTCGGGACCAGTAACGGTCGCCTCGATCCCATAAGCACCCGACCCCACCCACCCCACCAGTTCTATGGCGAGGCCACCTAGCCGCCCGCCAGCCAAGCCGCTCACCGTCCAGCGTGAGCGGCTCCGACGCGCGCACCCCGGTGGAGCTGGCGTCATCGTCAACAGCTCCCTGTACTGGTCTTGCGAGCTCGTCCCCACCGAGTGGTCCGACACCTACGAAGTCCTCCTCGTTCACCGGCGGCGGTCATCGCCGAAGATGCACGTCATCTCGCCCCGGTTGCACGGCCCGGAGCGCCTGCCCCATGTGTACGCCCACAACCAGCTGTGCCTGTACTTGCCGGGCACCTGGGCCGATCACCAGCTCATCGCCGACACCATCATCCCGTGGACCATGGAGTGGTTGTTTCACTACGAGATCTGGGCCGCTACCGGGTCGTGGGAGGGCGGCGGTCTTCACCCGACCTCGTCAGGTAGAGCACAGAGCCGTACACGGCAGCTCCAAGCTCGACGGCGCCGCACATCCGAGCGCCGCGAGATTGAGCAGGCCTTCCTCGCCCTACACCCTGAGCGCTCATCTGACGAGCTTCTCAACCTCGGCAAGCCGCTGCACACGCCACGTGCGGAGCCGGGGGCTGCGGACCGCCCTCGCCGCGGCACCGTCCACAGCAAGTCGCAGACGTCCGCTGCATAGGAGCAACCATGGCTCGTAAGAAGATCCCCGAGAAGGAGAGGCTCAAGCTGTGGGTCCGTGCCGGGGGCCGCTGCCAGCTGTGTAACCGCTACCTGTTGGACGGGCAGATGGCGTACCGAGAACTGACCTTCGGACAGGCGGCACACATCGTAGGCCAGCAGGCGAGCGCGGGATCCCCGCGGGGATGTCAAGGGCCAGTAGAACTTCCCCAGGGGCGGTCACGGGTTGTCCCCGCTGGTGGCCACCAGATCTCCCCGCTGGTGGCCACCAGAACCTCCCCGGTCAGGGTGTGGTGAGCGGGGTCACCCCCTT